>JADNEJ010000537.1 GCA_016292295.1 Candidatus Thiodictyon intracellulare | reverse complement strand
GGTCGCGCGTACGCCGGTGGGCGGCACGCAGCTCGGCGAGTTGTTCGGTGGAGAGTATCTAGTCGAGCATAGGAACGATAGTATATCGACGTCGGCCGGTTACGCTAGGGTCATGAGCGAAAATCCCAGATGAGACGTGTATAAAAATTGACGCAGCGGCGATCCTCTCGCGACCGCTTACGCAGTTTTGCGCCACGAATCTCGATTCCAACTCCTTTAGGTAGCCGTATGTCGGAGTACGGCACCGTATTAGCTCACGGATTCTCACGGATTCAGGACTCTCATACATACAACGCAGGACCTTGCCCTGGGTTGGTATGTTTCGCCCCTTCGGGGCTCCGGCGGCCGCTACGCCTCAGGCTGCGCCCAAGCTCACTCCGCCTCCGCCACCACCTCCCCCCCAATCCCATACCGCGCAAGCTTCACATAGAGACTCTGCCGACTCAGACCCAGCAATTCCGCCGCCGAGGCGCGATTGCCGCCGGTGAGTTTCAGGGCCGCCTCGATGCACAGCCGCTCGATGAGGTCGGTGGATTCGCGCACCAGGTCCTTCAGCGGGGCGCTGCCGATCCGGTCGGTGAATTTGGCGACCCACACCGGCAGGCCGGCGGTGGTCTGCTCGTCGCTCCCGAGCCGCCGGCCGACGTCGCGGATAAAAAAGCCGAAGCATGGCAAGGACCCGTATTCGATAGCGGCACCCGAGATCTCGACATCGGCAGTGGTGCCGTATTGACCCTCTAGCGTGGTCTTGAAGAGACGCAGGGTGCCGTGCTGGCGCAGGGTGCTCAAGAGGACATTGAGGTCGATCCCCGCGCGGCCCAGCCAGCGGTCCAGCGATTGGCCACGCAGCAGATGCTCATTGGCCAGTTCGATCTGATTAAGGAAGGCGCGATTGGCGGCCAGTATGCAGCCCTCGGCGTCGGTGATCAGGATCGAGTCCGGCGCCGCCGCCACGGCCTTGAGCAGTTTGGCCTCATTGTCGGGAAGCGTGGCGGCCCCGGGGTCGGTCGGCAGCGGACAGACGTTGACCACGAACAGGGTCGTGTCGTCCTGGCGCAACAGGGAAGCGGAGACGACGAGCTCCCCGGCCGCGTCGCAGCGGCGCACGCTGACGCTATCCACCTTGCCGCTGGCGAATACGCTGCCGAGCAGGGTCTCGATGGCACGCGTGCTCTCGAGGTCGAAGCCCTCGGGGAAAGGCCGCCCGACCACCCGGCTGGCGCTGTTGCCCAGCAGCAGGGCCGCCGCGGGATTCGCCTCCACTACCCGGCGCAGGCTCGCATCGACGATCAGCACCGCCTCGGAGACGCTCTGGAACAGCAGACGGTAACGGGTTTCCATCTGGCGGAAGCGCCAGTAGTCCCGCTCCAAGGCCTGTTGGGCGTCGACCAACTGTTGCTGAAGCGAGGCCAGGGCCTGCAACTCACGCCCGACAGCTAGGACCTGACCCTGCTTGCCGAACCGGATGGCGCGATACTGAAGCGGGACGTCCCGGCCCGGACGCCCCAACTGGCTGACCAGGCGCCACTCGCTCGGCCACTCGGAACGGGCCTCACGCAGGATGGCCTCGACCTGGGGGCGGCTGTCGAGGGCGACGGTATCGAGCCAGGGGCGGCCCCGCAGGCCGCCGCTCAGTTCCCGGGACAGGGCCTCGTTGGCGATGGCGCAGTCGAGGATGGTGCCTTTGGCGTCGAGCACCAGTGAGATATCGCCGATCGTACGCAGCAGGTCGACCGCGACCTTGCCGTCGATTCGCTCGGCCAAGGCCTCCGGAGCCTTCAACGCCGACGCGCCCGCCGCTCGGCGTCAGGACGGAAAACCAGAGGCGCGCAGAGCGCAATCGGCCGCAATCTAGACCACAGGAAACCGGCGAGGGCAACCGGGGGGACAGAGCGCATGACAGTGACTACCCTCGCGCAGACTTCAGATTAAGATGACCGATTCGCACCCCTGCGACCCGCCCGAAAGGGCCCGCACCGGCGCAAGGGTATCCAAAGTCTGTCTCCTCGGCCGAGAATGTCAAGTTTCCACTACGTCAACTTGCATTGACACTCGCGCACCACAAGGCTAGATTGTGCGCAGTGGCAACGGCTTCGGCCCCGACCGCGCACCCGTCTCCGGACCCGATGACCGAGCTGCGGCCTTGGCGTGTCCGTGCGGCGCATTTAGCCAAGAAACCAATCATTTGATTTCAGGTACCGCCAGAGCATGCCCCTTTACACGCCTGAGGAGCGCAAGCGCCGCGATGCGTCCCCTTGGACCCTGGTCCAAGGCATCCTCGCCCCTCTCCAATTCCTTGTATTTTTGATTAGTCTCGGACTGGTCCTGCGCTACCTCGCAACCGGCGAGGGCTTCGCGGCCGCGACCATCTCCATCGTCGTCAAGACCTTGGTCCTGTACCTGATCATGTTCACCGGATCGATCTGGGAGAAGGTGGTCTTCGGCCGTTATCTGTTCGCCCCCGCTTTTTTCTGGGAAGACGTGTTCAGCATGCTGGTGCTGGCCCTGCACACGGCCTATCTGGCGGCACTGGCGCTCGATCTGCTATCGGACCGCGGTCAGATGCTCTTGGCCCTGGCCGCTTACGCGACCTATTTGATCAACGCCACTCAGTTCCTGCTCAAGCTGCGGGCGGCACGCCTCCAGCAGGCCCGCGAATCCGCCGGCGACGACCCCGCGATCATCGGGCAACCGGAGACGGCCCTGTGAGCGGCACCATACCGGCGTCGGTCGGCGCCCTCCCGGAGATCCTGCGCGAATCCGGCCAGTGCGAGGTCTTCTGCGGGCTCAGCAGCATCGTCTGGCTGCACCGCAAGATGCACGACACCTTTTTCCTGGTAGTCGGCTCGCGCACCTGTGCTCACCTGCTCCAGTCCGCCGCCGGGGTGATGATCTTCGCCGAGCCGCGCTTCGCGACCGCCATCCTCCAGGAACGCGACCTGGCGGGTATCGCCGACTGTCATGACGAATTGGACCTGGTCGTCAACCGCCTCTTGGCGCGTCGGGCGGACATCCGCACCCTGTTCCTAGTCGGTTCTTGCCCCTCGGAGGTCATCAAGCTCGACCTGCACAAGGTGGCCGAGCGGCTGACCAGTGCCCAGCAGGGGCGGGTCAAGGTACTGGCCTTCAGCGGCAGCGGCCTGGAGACCACCTTTACCCAGGGCGAGGACCAGTGCGTCGCCGCCCTGCTGCCGGAACTGCCGCGCCCCCGGTCCGGGGAGCGCAACCTGCTGGTGCTCGGCACGCTGGCGGATGTTGTCGAGGACCAGTTCAACCGCCTGTTCGATGCGCTTGGTATCGGACCGGTGCATTTCATCCCGGGCACCGACACTCAGTCCTTCCCACCCATTGGTGATGGGACTAACGTACTGTTCGCCCAGCCATTTTTCAACGAGACCGCGGGGCTCCTCGCGGCTCGTGGGGCACACCTGCTGAGCGCCCCTTTCCCCTTCGGGGTCGAAGGGACCCTGACCTGGCTCAAGGCCGCCGCCCGCGCCTGGGGGGTCACTGACGCGCAGTTTGAAGGCGTCACCGCTGGCCCCGCCGGGCGGGCGCACGGCTCACTGGCGCGCTACCGCGAGGTCCTGGCCGGACGGCGTATCACCTTCCTACCCGACTCGCAGTTGGAAATCCCGCTCGCGCGCTTCCTGCACCGCGAGTGCGGAGTCGAACTGCTGGAAGTCGGCACGCCCTACCTGGACCGGCGCGCGATGCAGCCCGAATTGGACCTGCTCCCGCCCGGCGTGCGGCTGGTGGAGGGTCAGGACGTAGATCGACAACTAGATCGGGTCGCGGCCGAGCGCCCGGATCTGACCGTCTGCGGCCTGGGCCTGGCCAATCCGCTGGAGGCGCTCGGTCTGCCCACCAAGTGGTCGATCGAGCTGGTATTCACACCCATCCACGGCTTCGAGCAGGCGGCCGATCTGGCAGAGCTGTTCGCCCGCCCCCTAATCCGCAGCCAGCGCCTTAAGGTCTAGCTATGCAATTGACGGTTTGGACCTACGAGGGGCCCCCGCACATCGGTGCCATTCGGATCGCCGCCTCCATGCGCGCCGTCCACTGCGTGCTGCACGCCCCCCAGGGCGACACCTATGCGGACCTGCTGTTCACCATGATCGAGCGCGGCGAGCACCGCCCGCCGGTCAGCTATACCACCTTCAAGGCGCGCGACCTGGGGACCGACACGGCGGAATTGCTCAAGACGCGGGTCCGGGAGACCTACGATCGTTTTAAGCCCGACCTGCTACTGGTCGGCGAGGCCTGCACCGCGGAACTGCTCCAGGACCAGGCGGGTACCCTCGCCGAGTCCATGGATCTGCCGGTCCCAGTGGTGCCACTGGAACTCTCCGCCTTCTCCCGGCAGGAGAATTGGGGGGCGAGCGAGACCTTCTATCAGGTGGTGCGCCGCATCCTGCAGCAGCAGGTCCCGCCCCCGGGCAGCGCGCCGCGTGCGAGCGTGCGTGAGCGCTGTGCGGGCCGTCGGCCGACGGCCAACCTGCTCGGCCCTACCTCGCTCGGCTTCCGCTGTCGCGATGACGTGGTGGAAGTGGCTCGCCTCCTAGACTCGATCGGCGTGGACGTCAACCTGGTCGCCCCCTTGGGCGCCTCTCCCGTCGATATCGCCCGCATCCCCCAGGCCGACTTCAACTGCTGCCTCTATCCAGAGGTCTCACTAGCGACCTCTAGTTGGTTGGAGCGGATGTTCAAGCAGCCGACGGTGAAGGCCATTCCGATCGGCCTCAATGCCACCCGCGATTTTCTTGGTGAGATTAGCACCTTGACCGGGATCGATGTCGGCACCGCCCTGGCGGCTGGCGCCTCACGCCTGCCCTGGTACTCTCGCTCAGTGGACTCAACCTACCTCACCGGCAAGCGCGTCTCCATCTTCGCCGATGCTACCCATGCGATCGCCGCGGCCCGGATCTGCGCCGAGGAACTGGGATTCAAGGTCGTCGGCCTCGGCACCTATTCGCGCGAACTGGCCCGTGAGGTCCGCGCCGTCGCCGCCCACTATGGGATCGAGGCACTGATCACGGACGACTATCTGGAGGTCGAGACCCAGGTCGCTGGGCTGCACCCGGAACTGGTGTTGGGCACCCAGATGGAGCGCCATATCGCCAAGCGACTGGGCATCCCCTGCGCCGTCATCGGCGCTCCCCACCACATACAGGACTGCCCGGCCCGCTACGCGCCCCAAATGGGGTTCGAAGGCACCAACGTCATCTTCGACACCTGGGTCCACCCCCTGATGATGGGCCTGGAAGAGCACCTGCTGACCATGTTCCGGGGCGATTTCGAGTTCCATGACGAGGCGCAGGACAGTGGTCAGTGGACAGTGGTCAGTGGTCAGGGCAACGAACAAGTGACGATGAGTGGTGGTCAAGCCGATCAGTCTGCCGCCGCATCGAACCAACCGGCCACCGATCACCAGCCACCGACCACCGCTTGGTCCCCGGAAGCGGAGCGAGAGTTGAAGAAGATTCCCTTTTTCGTCCGCGGCAAGGCTCGCCGCAACACCGAATTATTCGCCACTGAACGCGGCATTCAAATGATTACCGTGGAGACGCTCTACGATGCGAAAGCGCACTTCGGACGCTAACCGTTCGACCCTACGGGACATCCCGATCCGCGTCGTCATCGTGGCCCTGGACGGCCACCTAGCGGGCACCCTCGACCGGGCGCGACCCGGCCTGCGCCGAGACATCCCCGGACTGGATCTGAGTCTGCACGCCGCCGCCGAGTGGGCGGGGGACCCGCAGGCAGTCCAACGCTGCCGTGCGGACGTCGCGGCTGCCGATATCGTCATCAACACCATGCTGGTGATGGAAGAGCACATACAGCCGATCCTGCCGGCGCTGCAGGCGCGCCGTGATCACTGTGACGCCATGGTCAGCTGCATGTCCGCCGGGGAAGTTATGCGCCTGACGCGCATGGGCGGATTCAGCATGGACGGCAAGCAGGGCGGCCCTTTGGCGCTGCTCAAACGACTGCGCGGCGGCAGCAAGAAGGAAGGGCAGGAGGGCAACGCCGGCTCCCAGCAGATGAGCATGCTGCGGCGCATCCCCAAGCTACTGCGCTTCATTCCCGGCACCGCCCAGGACGTGCGCGCCTATTTCCTGAGCCTCCAATACTGGCTGGCGGGGTCCGAGGAGAACATCGCCAACATGGTCCGCTATCTGGTGGACCGCTATGCCGACGGCGAACGCCGGGCGCTGCGCGGCACCCTCAAGGTGCCTCCGCCGCTGGAGTATCCGGACGTCGGTATCTATCATCCGCGCCTGCCCGGTCACATCAGTGATGACCCGGGCAAGCTCCCGCCCGCCGGGCGCGACTGCAAGGGCACGGTCGGGCTGCTCTTGATGCGCTCCTATGTCCTAGCCGGCAACGCCAACCACTATGACGGGGTGATCGCGTCTCTGGAGTCCCGAGGGCTGCGCGTGGTCCCGGCCTATGCCAGCGGGCTCGACGCCCGCCCGGCGGTCGAGCGCTTCTTCATGCACGGCGGCCGCGCCACCGTTGACGCGGTGGTCTCGCTCACCGGCTTCTCGCTCGTCGGCGGGCCGGCCTATAACGACGCCAAGGCGGCTCAGGAACTGCTGACAAAACTGGACGTGCCCTATCTGTCCACGCTGGCGGTTGAGTTCCAGACCATGGAGCAGTGGCAGGACTCCGACCAGGGACTGCTGCCGGTGGAGGCCACCATGATGGTCGCCATCCCGGAACTGGACGGTTCCACCGGACCCATGGTCTTCGGCGGGCGCTCCAACACCGTCGCCGTCGATCAGGCGCGCGACATGCAGTCGCATGGTGAGCGTACCGAGATGCTGGCGTCTCGGGTCGCTCGGCTGGTGTTGCTGCGGCGCACGGCGCGGCGTGACCGCAAGATCGCCATCGTGCTCTTCAACTTCCCGCCCAACGCGGGCAACACCGGCACCGCCGCCTATCTGTCCGTCTTCTCGTCCCTGTTTAATACCTTGACCGCGCTCAAGGCGGCCGGCTACGCGGTAGATGTCCCCAAGGACGTCGATGCGCTGCGGAAGGGCATCGTCAACGGCAACGCCTCGCGCTATGGCGCGCACGCCAATGTACATGCCCGCGTCTCGGTCGACGACCATGTACGCCGTGAGCCCTACCTCAAGCAGATCGAAAAGCAGTGGGGCTCGGCCCCCGGAAAACAGCAGGCGGACGGGCGCTCCATCTTCGTGCTCGGCGAGCGCTATGGTAACGTCTTCGTCGGCGTTCAGCCCGCCTTCGGCTACGAAGGCGACCCCATGCGCCTGTTGTTCGAGAAGGGCTTCACCCCGACCCACGCCTTCACCGCCTTCTATCGCTATCTTAAGGAGGAGTTCGGGGCGGACGCGGTGCTGCATTTCGGCACCCACGGCGCCCTGGAATTCATGCCCGGCAAGCAGTCGGGGCTCTCCGCCGACTGCTGGCCGGACCGCCTGATCGGCGACCTGCCGAACCTCTATCTCTATGCCTCCAA
Source organism: Candidatus Thiodictyon intracellulare (assembly GCA_016292295.1). Lineage (GTDB taxonomy): Bacteria > Pseudomonadota > Gammaproteobacteria > Chromatiales > Chromatiaceae > Thiodictyon > Thiodictyon intracellulare. The sequence goes on along the minus strand of JADNEJ010000537.1, from coordinate 11,196 downwards.
CAACCCGTCGGAAGGCACAATCGCCAAGCGCCGCGCCGCGGCGACCCTGATCAGCTACCTGACCCCGCCGATCGCCCATGCCGGGCTCTATCGCGGGCTCATCGACCTCAAGGGCTCGATCGAGCGCTGGCGCAGCCTCCCGCCCGATGAGGTCAACGAGCGCCATGATCTGGCCGAACTCATCCAGGCCCAAGGGGCGGAACTCGACCTGAACCCGGCCGAGCCGGCATGGAGCGACGCCTTTGAGGAGCCCATCGCACGCCTCAACAAGGCGGTCCTGGAGCTGGAATACACCCTGATCCCGGACGGTCTGCACATCGTCGGTCAGGCACCGACCACCGATCAGCGCATCGACCTGTTGCTCGCCATCGCCGAGGCCAGTCACGGCGCCCGCCCGGCCCGTGAGGCACTGGCCGCGCTGGTGGGCGGGGCGAACGTCAATCGGGCACTTGCGGCTGGGTCCATGCCCAAGAGCGAGGAGAGCGTCAGTCTGCTGACGCAGCTCGGTGAGACCAATCGGCTGCTGACCGAACAGAACGAGATCCCGTCCATCCTGCACGCACTCGACGGCGGCTATGTGCGCCCCGCCCCCGGCGGCGACCTGTTGCGCACGCCGGAGATCCTGCCCACCGGACGCAATCTGCACGGCTTCGACCCCTACCGCATCCCCAGCCGCTTCGCCGTGACCGACGGGGCGCGCCAGACGCAGCGCCTGTTGGAGCGCTATGGCATCGAGGGCAACCCCTTGCCGGAATGCGTGGCCCTGGTGCTCTGGGGTACCGACAACCTCAAGACCGAGGGCGGCCCCATCGCCCAGGCCCTGGCCCTCATGGGTACGGTGCCGCGCTTCGATAGCTTCGGGCGCCTGACCGGCGCCGCTCTGATATCGCTGGCCGAACTGGGCCGGCCGCGCATCGACTGCGTCATGACCCTGTCGGGCATCTTCCGCGACCTGCTGCCGCTGCAGACCCGGCTCTTGGCCGACGCCTCGTATCTGGCCGCCACCGCGGACGAGCCGCTGGAGCAGAACTTCGTGCGTAAGCACGCACTGGCCTACCAGGAGGCCAACGGCTGTGACCTTGAGACCGCCGCGCTGCGCGTCTTCAGCAATGCGGACGGGGCTTACGGGGCCAACGTCAACTATCTGGTCGACAGCAGCCGCTGGGATGAGGGCGACGAACTGGCCGAAACCTATACCCGACGCAAGTGCTTCGCCTACGGGCGCTCCGGCAAGCCGATGCAGAACGCCGATCTGCTGACCAGCGTACTCGGCAACGTCGAACTCGCCTACCAGAACCTCGACTCCGTGGAGCTCGGCGTCACCTCGATCGACCACTATTTCGACACCCTGGGCGGCATCAGCCGAGCCGTGGGCCGCGCCCGCGGCGCCGATGTCCCGGTCTACATCGGCGACCAGACCACCAGCGACGGGGTGGTGCGCACACTCGCCGAGCAGGTGGCGCTCGAGACCCGCACCCGCATGCTCAACCCCAAGTGGTACGAGGGGATGCTGGCCCACGGCTATGAAGGGGTGCGCCAGATCGAGACCCATGTGACCAACACCATGGGCTGGTCCGCCACCACCGGGCAGGTCGCCCCCTGGGTCTACCAGCGTTTGACCGAGACCTATGTCCTGGATGACGAGATGCGCGAGCGGCTCGCCGCGCTCAACCCGACCGCCTCGGCCAAGGTCGCCAGCCGGCTGATCGAGGCCCACGAACGCAATTACTGGACGCCCGACGCCGCCACCCTCGAGGCCCTGCGCCGCGCCGGCGAGGAGTTGGAGGATCGGCTGGAAGGCGTCTTCCAGGAGGCCGCTGCTTGAACAGGCAAAGTACGTCAGAAAAATACGTTAGTACGTTAGTACGGAAATCCGGAGATCGCGGCTGGACCGCGGGAACGCCCTCTTCACGTACTCACGTACTCACGTACTGGAGTTCCTCCCATGCCGGCTGACTTCCCAATTCCCGTGTATCCCCTGGATGGAGAAGGCAGCGTTCAGTTTCAGGAGAACGAGGCCATCGGCGGCCGGGCCAAGATCTTCGCGGTCTACGGCAAGGGCGGGATTGGCAAGAGCACGACCTCGTCGAACCTGTCGGCGGCCTTCTCTAAGCTCGGCAAACGGGTGCTGCAGATCGGCTGCGACCCCAAGCACGACTCGACCTTCACGCTCACAAAATGCCTGGTGCCGACGGTGATCGACATCCTGGAGTCGGTTCAGTTCCATCCGGAGGAATTGCGGCCTGAAGACTACTGTTATGAGGGCTATAATGGTGTGATGTGTGTGGAGGCCGGCGGGCCCCCGGCGGGCACCGGCTGCGGCGGCTATGTCGTCGGCCAGACGGTCAAGCTCCTGAAACAACATCACCTCTTTGAGGACACCGATGTGGTGATCTTCGATGTCTTGGGCGACGTGGTCTGCGGCGGCTTTGCCACGCCCCTTCAGCACGCCGAGCGCGCCCTGATCGTCACCGCCAACGACTTCGATTCGATCTTCGCCATGAACCGGATCGCCGCGGCGATCATGGCCAAGGCCAAGAACTACCGGGTCCGCCTGGGCGGAGTCATCGCCAACCGCAGCGCCGAGACCGATCAGATCGACCGCTTTATCGACGCCATGGGCCTGAAGCGCCTGGCTCACCTCCCGGATCTGGACGTAATCCGCCGCAGTCGCCTCAAGAAGTGCACCCTGTTTGAGATGGGCCCGGGGCCGGAGGTCGAATTGGCCAGGGCCCAATACATGCAACTCGCCACCGCCCTGTGGGCCGGTACCGAGCCCCTGATCGCGCAACCGATGCGCGACCGGGATATCTTTGATTTTTTAGGATTCGATTGATGCCGACTAGATCTTATCAAGAACGCCGCGGCGAGATCGAGACCTACTTCGACTGTACCGCCTCGGATGCCTGGGGTCGGCTGACCTCCGACGCCCCCGTCAGCCGGGTGCGTGCCACGGTGCGCGCCGGCCGTGACCTCATGCGCTCAACGCTCTTGAGTTGGCTACCCGTGGATCTGGCGGGGCGGCGGCTGCTTGATGCGGGTTGCGGCACCGGGGCCCTCGCGGTCGAGGCGGCGCGGCGCGGCGCAAGCGTCGTCGCCATTGATGTGGCCCCGACCCTGATTGCCCTGGCGCAGGAACGCAGCCCCCAGAATCTAGGCGTCGGCAGCGTCGAGTTCCTGGTGGGCGACATGACCGACCCGGCGCTCGGGATCTTCGACCACTTGGTTGCCATGGACTCGGTGATTCACTACCGCAATGAGGACGTGGTCGCCCTGCTGGCCAAGGTGGCCGCCCGGACCCAGGGTTCCATCCTCTTCACCTATGCCCCGCGCACCCCGCTCCTGGCCGTGATGCACGCCGTGGGGCAGTTCTTCCCGCGCGGCGACCGCTCCCCCGCCATCGTGCCCGTAAGCCCCAAACGGCTGGCGCAACTGATCGCGGCGCAGCCCGGCCTCGCCGGCTGGCACCTTGGGCGCACTCAGCGCATCGTCCGTGGCTTCTACACCTCACAGGCCTTGGAGTTGGTCAGGGGGCCGATTTTTGAGCAGGCGCGCCCATGAGGTCGATCGGCGCCATCGTCACCCGCGAATGGCTGAGGCTGGGCCCGCACTTCCTGCCTTTCGCCGACGTCGGCACCAAGGAATTGCCCCTGGGCCAGCTGTTGCGCCTCGCTCTGTTCCAGGTCTCAGTCGGCATGGCCGTGGTGCTGCTCAACGGCACCCTGAACCGGGTCGCGGTCGTCGAACTCGGCATCCCCGTCTGGATCATCTCGCTCATGGTGTCGCTGCCCCTGCTGTTCGCGCCCCTGCGCGCACTGATCGGCTTCCGCTCAGACCACCATGTGTCCGCGCTCGGCTGGCGTCGCGTCCCCTACATCTGGATGGGCACCCTGCTCCAGTTCGGCGGCTTCGCGATCATGCCCTTTGCGCTCCTGGTGCTGGGGGGTGACGCTCATTGGCAGGGTCCGGTCAGGCCCATCGGCGCGGCGCTCGCCTTCTTGCTGGTCGGCGCCGGCCTGCACATCACCCAGACGGCCGGGCTCGCACTCGCCACCGATCTGGCACCGCCGCAGGTCCGCCCCCGCGCTGTCGCTCTACTCTATGTGATGCTGCTCCTGGGGATGGTGGTGAGTTCCTTGCTCTTCGGTCAGATCCTCGTGGACTTCAGCCAGAAGCGCCTGATCCAGGTGCTGCAGGGGGCGGCTCTGGCTACCATGATCCTGAACGTGATCGCCCTGTGGAAACAGGAGGCCCGCAACCCGGCATTGACCCGTGCGGGTAGGGTTACCCCCGCCTTCCGCGAGTCCTGGGCCGCCTATCTGCGCGGCGGCCGGGTCACCCGACTCCTGGTGGCCCTGGGTCTCGGCACCGCTGCCTTCAGCATGCAGGACATCCTCTTGGAACCCTACGGGGGCCAGGTCCTGCACCTCACCGTCGGGGCGACCACCGCACTCACGGCCCTGCTGGCTGGGGGCACGCTCTTGGCGTTCGCGCTGGCCGCGCGCCAGTTGAGACACGGCGCCGATCCCTATCGCTTGTCCGGCCTGGGCGCCGTGGTCGGGGTCTTCGCCTTCGCCGCGGTCTTGCTCTCCGCGCCCCTGGGGTCCACCGTCTTATTCAGGATCGGCACCTTTCTGATCGGCTTCGGCGGCGGACTCTTCTCGGTCGGGACCCTCACCGCCGCCATGGGCATGACTCAGGGCGACGAGAGCGGGCTGGCCTTGGGTGCCTGGGGTGCCGTGCAGGCCACCGCCGCCGGGCTCGCGATTGTGGTAGGCGGCGCTCTGCGCGATCTCATCGGCGGACTCGCCGCACAGGACGCCCTGGGACCCGCTCTGACGGGTCAGGCAGTTGGCTATACCGGCGTCTACACGCTCGAGATCACACTACTTTTCATGACGCTGGCCGCCATAGGCCCACTCGCGGGTCACTCCGCGGAGGGTCGCGGGGCCGCGTCAAACCGCTTCGGCTTGGCCGAATTTCCCGGCTAGCCATTTGCCCTCGGGAGGGGACTATGTTCGATGCACCAACGAGCTATATCGATCTTGGCCAGATCGCCATCTGGGCCTTCTGGTTCTTTTTCGCCGGACTGATCATCTACCTCCGGCGCGAGGATAAGCGAGAAGGATACCCCTTGGAATCGGAGCGCTCCCCGCATATCACGGTCGTCGGCTGGCCCAACCTGCCCGCACCTAAGACCTTCATCCTGCCTCACGGTCACGGCACCGTGACGAAGCCGAGCCCGGAGCCCACCTACCAGGTCAACGCCACTCCCACCGAGCCCTGGCCGGGTGCCCCGCTGACTCCCACCGGCGATCCGATGCTGGCACGGGTCGGCCCCGGCTCCCGCCCGACCCGCATGAACGAGGCCGACCTCACCTACGAGGGCGTGGACAAGATCGTACCGATGCGTATCGCCAAGGAATTCTCGGTCGCCGAGGGCGATGCCGATCCGCGCGGCTTTACGGTGCTCGGCTGCGATGATCAGCAGGCCGGCACCATCTCTGAAATCTGGGTTGACCGCTCCGAGCCGCAGATCCGCTACCTCGAGGTCGATGTCAAGGGCGGCGAGCACGTCCTGCTCCCAATGGGTTTCGCCCGTATCCTGAAGAAGAAGGGGCAGGTAAAGGTCGCTGCCATTACTGCCGCTCAGTTCGCCAATGTTCCGGTACCAGCCAGCCCCAGCCGCATCACTCTGCGCGAAGAGGACCTGGTCACGTCCTACTACGGCGCCGGCAAGCTCTATGCCGTCCCGGAACGCCTCGAGCCCTTCCTCTGAAGCCGTCAATGGCCGAGTACGAATACGAACCCGTACCGGGCCTGCCGGAGCGCCTCCCCCCCGGGGAGGCGCTTCTCTGGCAAGGCATGCCGCGCTGGCAGTCCATGGCGCGGCACGCCTTTCATGCTCGCGTGGTAACCCTCTATTTCATCGCCCTGCTGATTCTGCTCCTGGTATGGAACCTTCAGGAGGGAAAATCCCTGGTCGTGGCCTTGGGCGGGGCCATCTGGCTCGCCGTCTTGGGCGCCGTCGCGGTCGGCGTGCTGGCCTTGCTCGCCTGGGCCATGAGCCGGGCGACGCTCTATACGATCACCAACCGGCGGGTGGTGCTGCGCATCGGCGTGGCGATTCAGATCTGTATCAATATCCCATTCTCTCAGATCACCAGCGCCGGGTTGTGCCTGTACCCCGACGGCTCCGCGGACCTGCCGCTCACCCTGACCGGGCCGGTGCGCGCACCGTATATCGTCCTGTGGCCCCACGCCCAGCCCTGGCATTTGCGGCCCCCACGGCCCATGCTGCGCGCCGTACCGGACGCGGCCAGGGTTGCCCGGATTCTCGCCGACGCCCTTGCGAGCGCCCGCACCGCCCCGGACGAACCAGCGCCCGCGGCAACGCCATGAGCCGGATTCGCCGCGCCCCATCCTGGACCGCCCGCCGCGCCGCAGTCCCGTCACCCTTCATCCCTCATCCCTCATCCGTATCCGACTCCCATGGTTGACCCGTCCCGCAACGAACACTTTCCTCGCAGAGTATTGATCGCGTTCGCCACGCTGATCGGATTCTGCCTGGTCCTCGTGGCCGCGGCCCGTCTGACCGGGTACAATGCTAGTCAAATGCCGCCGTCGCCGGCGGTGGTGAGCCGTGATCTGCGTTTCTCCGAAGGCCCCGATGGGGCAACCCTGGTCCGGGATGCCACCGATAACACCAGCGTGGCGGTACTCCCACGCGGCGGCGAGGGATTCGTACTGGGAATTCTGCGCACCACGTCGCGCTGGCGGCACGTCGGCGGCGTGGCCCCGGAGACCTCGTTCCGCCTCGCGCGGCTCGCTGATGGCCGGTTGACCCTGACGGACCTGGGGACACACCGGGTGATCGAGTTACGCTCCTTCGGCCCGACCAATGACGCGGCATTTGCCGCTTTCCTGGGAGGCAAAGACCCCGTTAACGCCGGCAATGCGCCAGGCGTCCCGGCGGTGAAGACCGACGATACCCATTAGCCCGTGCGCCCGGACTCGGCCGGCGGAACCAGGAACCACGCATGCTCGCGTTTGTCGTCCCAGCGCTCTACGCCTTGTTCGTTTGGTGGCTGGGAACCGGAATCATCCTCTATCTGGACGGGCTGCCCCGGCGGACCTACCGCTGGAGCCTCGCGGGCGCGGCGGTGACCCTGTTCTTAGGGGTCTATGGCCTGATCCTGACCTGCACCGGGGCGTCCGTCGCCCATGCCTATTGCGGCTTCACCTGCGGCGTGCTGATCTGGGGTACGCTGGAAATGAGCTATTTCATGGGCCTCGTGAGCGGTCCCCGCAAGGCGCCCTGCCCGCCCGGTTGCGGGCCCTGGAGACGCTTTGCACTGGCGATCGGGACCAGTCTCTATCACGAAGTCTCGGTACTCATCACCGGCGTCATCCTGATTGCCCTGTGCTGGGACCAGCCGAACCAGGTCGGAGTCTGGACCTACTGCGTGCTGTGGATCATGCGCTGGAGCGCCAAGCTCAATGTCTTTTTCGGGGTACCCAACCTGCACACGGATTGGCTTCCCGGGCATCTGCGATTTCTGCAGACCTACATGGCTCAGCGACACATGAACTATCTGTTCCCACTTTCGGTGACCGCGGGGACCGTGGTCGTCATACTCTTGGTCGGCCGGGCCCTGGATACCGAGATCGACTCATTCATCGACACGAGTTACGTACTGACCGCAACGCTCCTCGCTCTGGCGGTACTGGAACACTGGTTCTTGGTGCTGCCCCTGCCGGACGAGGCACTGTGGTCCTGGGCCTTCCAGCGCAACGCCGATAACGGTACGGCCGGCACGCCGGTGTGCCCCGCGCGCACCCAGGATCAATCCGTGTCCCTGATCGCCCTACGGGGGCACTGATCGGCCGGGGAACGGACACAGTGCCGTGCGCCGCTCGCGCAAGGCCACTCAAGGGCCACTGAAGGCACCCATTCAGCGACAGTTTTTCGGAGGTGGACAATGCGCATTCTAATGATTCAGCCGAACTATCACGCCGGCGGTGCGGAGATCGCCGGCAACTGGCCCCCCGGCTGGGTCGCCTACATTGCCGGCGCCGTGAAGCAGGCGGGCTACACCGACGTCACCTTCCTGGACGCGATGTGCGAGCACATGCCGGACGACGTGCTGCGCGAATACATCCGCAAACACGGTCCGGACGTGGTGCTGGCGACCGCCATCACGCCTATGATCTACAAGGCCCAGACCACGCTCCAGGTGGCCCGTGAGGCGCTACCAAACTGCGTGACCATCCTGGGCGGCATTCACCCAACCTTCATGTATACGCAGGTCCTGGGCGAGGCCCCCTGGATCGATTACATCGTGCGCGGCGAGGGCGAGGAAATCATCGTCAACCTGCTCCGTGCGGTTGAGAACGGCACCGACAAGCAGGATCGCGCCCGAATTCAGGGCATCGCCTTCCTGGACGATGCCGGTCAGGTGGTGGCCACCCCGGCGCATCCGGTGATCCAGGATCTGGACACCCTGACGCCCGACTGGTCCATCCTCAACTGGAACCACTATATCTATATCCCGCTCAACTGCCGGGTGGCGGTACCGAATTTCGCCCGCGGTTGTCCCTTTACCTGTCGCTTCTGCTCCCAGTGGAAGTTCTGGCGTACCTACCGGCATCGCAACCCGAAAAAATTCGTGGATGAGATCGAGATCCTGGTGCGCGACTACAACGTCGGGTTCATGATCCTGGCGGACGAAGAGCCGACCATCTTCAAGCGTCAGTTCGTCGCCCTGTGCCAGGAACTGATCGACCGCAAGGTGAAGATCCACTGGGGTATCAATACCCGTGTGACCGACATCATGCGTGACCGGGATCTGCTGCCCTTCTACCGCAAGGCCGGGCTGGTGCACGTCTCCTTGGGGACCGAGGCCGCCGCCCAGTTGAATCTGGACGTCTTCCGCAAGCAGACCACGGTCGAGCAGAACAAGCTCGCCGTCAAGCTGCTGCGCAATGCGGGCATCGTCGCCGAGGTCCAGTTCATCATGGGCCTGGAGAACGAGACCAAGGAGACCATCGAGGAGACCTACCGCCTGGCCCAGGACTGGAAGCCGGACATGGTCAACTGGAACATGTACACTCCCTGGCCCTTTGCCGAACTGTTCGAGGACTTAGGTGATCGGGTCGAGGTGCGCGACTACTCCAAGTACAACTTCGTCACGCCCATCATGAAGCCGGAGGCCATGACCCGCGAGGAGGTCTTGAAGGGCGTGTTGCGCAATTATGCCCGCTTCTATGCGCGCAAGAGCTTCTTTGAATACCCATGGATTCTGGACAAGTTCAAGCGCAGGTACATGCTCGGATGCCTGAAGGCCTTCCTGAAGACCACCTGGAACAAGACCTTCTACGACCTGGAGCGGGTAAAATACAAGGGCGGCATGTCGACCGAGATCGATCTCGGCTTCGACCAGTCCAAGGTCATGACCCAGCAGCAGATCGCCGAACTGAAGATCAGCCGGCCCGATCTGTCGGCGGACGTCAACTTCAAGGGCACACCCATCAAGGTGCTGGCATGCGGCGGACCCGATCAGCAGATCGATGAGGCTACCGGCCTGCCGGCGGCAGCCGGCGAACAACTCGCGCCCCAGCGCCCCGTCGTATCGTCCGTGTAAGGAGATGCAGCCATGACCGCGGCTCTCTTCGCCAATCTCCCACGGGAACTGATCGAGCGCTTCGACCAGGTGACGAGTGACGCGGTCGGAATTCCACCGCCCGCGGGCGGCCAGTGGCATACCTCGACACACTACGCCGAGTCGTTGAGCGCGGTCGCCGGGCGCCCGGAGGAGGCGGTGGCACTCTATGTCCACCTGCCCTTCTGTCCGGTACGCTGTCTCTATTGCGCCTGCCACACCACCATCACCCACGACGGGAGCAAGATAGACCGCTATCTGGACACCCTGGAGCGCGAGATGGACCTGGTGATCGAGCGGCTCGGTCGCGGTCGGCCATTGACCCAACTCCACCTGGGCGGCGGGACGCCCAACTATCTCACCGACTGCCAATTGATCCGCCTGATGGAGATGCTGGTGCACCATTTCAGCGTCGGCACCGACACCGCAACCAACATCGAATGCAATCCCCGGTGCGCCTCGGCCGGGCAACTGGAACTACTCAAGGGTCTCGGCTTCAAGGGCGTGAGCTTCGGCATCCAGGACCTGGACGCCCGGGTCCAGCACGCCATCGGACGCGTCAACTCAGTCAGCCTGGTGCGCGACGTCTGCGCCACCGCCCGCGACACTGGATTCGCTTGCATTAGCCTGGACCTGATCTACGGACTCCCCAACCAGACCCTCCAGGGCTTCGAGTCAACCCTGGAGCGGATCATCGAGATCAACCCAGATCGGGTGCGGCTCTTCAGCTACGCTCACTACCCTACTACGCGACCGCACCAGTACGCCATCGACACCGCCTCCTTGCCCAGCCCGGAGGAGAAAATCGCGCTACTCCACGGCGCGGTACGCGCCTTCACCGAGTCCGGCTACAGTTGGATCGGGATGGATTCATTCGTCAGGAATGGCGATGAACTCGCCGACGCCCAGGCGGCCGGGACCCTGCGCCACACCTGCATGGGCTATACCTGCACCCCGACCCAACACCTGCTGCCTTTCGGCACCAGCAGTCTGGGTGAGGTGGATGGGATCTATGTCCAGAACGAAGCCAGCGCGGACGCCTGGCGCAAGGCGATCCAGGCCGGACACTTCCCTATCCTGTGGGGCTACCAGCTGAGCGACGACGACCAGCGGCGTCATCGGGCGATTCAGCAGCTCCTGTGCAACCTGGAGGTACCGGTGAGCCTACTGGACGGTCTGGCGGCCGACTATGAGCGACTGGTACGCTGCGCCGAACACGGCTTGGTCAAGGTCAGCGCCGACCGCATCAAGGTCACCCCACGCGGGCGCTACTTCCTGCGCGGGCTCTGCGCTCAGCACGAACTCAGCCTCGGCTGGAGCAACAACCACTGAGGCGTGCCACAGCTCGGTTGACCAAAGAAAGAATAATCCGCCGCAAATCAGCGCAAATAAATCCGCGAGTCGGAGTGATCATGCCACGCACCCGACCGCTCAACGGTCAGCACTGGCCAGGCTCTTGGCTATTTGCGTCCTTTTGCGGGCCTTGATCACAAATCCGCCAAAGGCCGGCCGGCCCATGTGGGTTTGCGCGCGC
>JADNEJ010000298.1 GCA_016292295.1 Candidatus Thiodictyon intracellulare | reverse complement strand
ATCAGGTGAAGTCCAATACGGGACGACGGCGCGTCAACATCAACGGTGCGATCGACCTGGAGCATTTGGAGCCCGTGACGCGCTGCGATGAGACACTTCAACAATCGCTCTGTTCCAGCAACTTGAGTAAGTCTGCGCCGTCGCGACCTGAATCTACGTCATTTGCGACAACGCTCGCTACTACTGCTCCAAAGTGGTTCAATATTACATCAAGGATTCCCGCAGCAAGCTTGTCTTTCTTCCGCCTTATGCGCCCAATTTGAATCTTATTGAGCGGCTATGGAAATTATTAAGAAAAAAATTCTGTATAACAAGTATTATGAATCATTTAACGGATTTCGCAAAGCCTGCGCAGACTTCTTCAGCAACTCGAGTGAGTACCAGGGCGACTTGCGCTCCTTGCTGACGGAAAATTTTGAAATAACCGGTGTTTGGCATTAGCTGAGTATATTCAACGAAATAATCTACTGATTTAAAGACGCGAACCTGATAGGACAATCAACTTATTGGCAATCTATCTAACTTACTTACTACAAACGTTTTTGTTGAGGCACTTATGTGCAGTTGCTACATAATGCCGCTTATGATTGTCGACGATGGCTAAGAACAGGAGAGGGCTAAACGGCCACCATATTGGTGGCGCTTTTGAAAAAGCGAATGAATATTGACGCCAGCCTCTACACTTTGCTACATGTCGTGAAACTGACCCTATTTGAGCGCACCAAAATAAATCAGTTAGTTACTGTTCAAAATTGAGATCCAACGGATATTCTACAGCATAACAATTTGATTTTTTTCAATTAAACGTTTAGACACTAGTAGGTGCCTATACTACTACTTGCCGATGCAGAAGCTGGAAAAAATGTGTTCGAGGAGGTCGTCTGGTGTCACGTCTCCGGTGATTTCCCCGAAGGCTCGCTGCGCCTCGAACAACTCGAGGGCAACGACTTCGACTCCAATACCGCTGTCCAAGGCAGAGGCGGCCCGTTGCACGGCGTCCAGACCGCGACGCAAGGCGTCCAAATGCCGCCGCCGGGCAACCAATGAGCCCTCGCCTAACCCATCCATCCCCGCCTTAGCCTTTACATGTTGTCGCAATTCGGCCAAGCCGAATCCGGTCAGCGCCGAGAGGGCTATGACCGGAGCCTGATTAGCACCAGGTGAAGCCTCACCGACCGGTCCAAGATCCACCTTGTTTCGTACAAGGGTTACCGGGATCGCGGGCGGTACCTCGCTGAGTTCGTCTAGTTCAAGGCCCAGCCTGGTGTCGTAGACCCAGAGGATCAGGTCTGCCTGTTCCATTTGTCGGTAAGCGCGCCGTATACCTTCGACTTCCACCAACTCCGTTGTCTCACAGATACCCGCGGTATCGATCAGCTTCACGGGCAGCCCATCGATCTGCATGTCGCAGCGCAGGAAGTCTCTGGTAGTGCCGGGGATCGGGGTGACGATCGCCGCATCGTATTGCACCAAGGCATTTAACAAACTTGACTTACCGGCGTTTGGCCGGCCGGCAATAACAACGGTCAGGCCATCGCGGATACGCTCTCCCTGACGGGCCTCTGTCAGTATCAACCCGATGCTGGTGCTCAGTTCGTCAAGCTCGAGCCGTATCTGCGCGCCGGACTGAAAATCGAGGTCGTCTTCGGAAAAATCTAGGGTTGCCTCGAGATAGGTCCGCAGGTGGATCAACTGATCGACCAAGCAGCGGATACGCGTGGAAAAAGCCCCCTGGAGGCTGCGGATGGACAAACGGGCCGCCAGCGAGGTGGAACTTTCAATGAGGTCTGCGACCGCCTCTGCCTGAACGAGGTCGAGCTTGCCGTTGAGGTAGGCCCGTTGCGTAAATTCGCCTGGATGGGCGAGGCGCGCACCGAGCTCGAGGCAACGGGTCAATAGCAGGTCCAAGACCACAGGTCCACCATGGCCCTGTAGTTCAAGAATATCCTCACCCGTGAAAGAACGTGGTCCGGAATAGAAAATCGCGATGCCTTGGTCAATTGGTTGCCCCTCTGCATCGCGGAAGGAGCACAGGCAAGCTCGGCGGGTCTTTGGGAGGCACCCGAGCATCGCGCGGGAAATTTTTTTTACCCGTGGACCACTAATCCGAACCATACCAACGCCGCCTACCCCCGGTGGCGTCGCTATGGCGGCAATAGTGTCAACGCCCACGCGCCATGTTCACCGGCGCCCAGGTCTCTCGATCACCGCTTGCGCTTGGCTATCGCCTTTTCGAAGTTTCTGGTGATGTGCCACTGTTGCGCAATGGAGAGAATGTTGTTCACCGTCCAGTAAAGCACCAGACCGGACGGGAAGAATGCGAAAAACACCGTAAAAACGAATGGCAAACTCATCATAACCTTCGCCTGCATCGGATCCGGCGGAGCCGGATTGAGCTTCGACTGCACGAACATGGAAATGCCCATAATCAAGGGCAGCACGTAGTAGGGATCGGGCGCGGAAAGATTGTTGATCCATAGGATAAAGGGCGCCTGACGAAGCTCGACGCTTTCTAACAACACCCAATAAAGTGCGATAAAGACAGGAATCTGAACAAGGATCGGCAGACAACCCCCAAGCGGGTTGATCTTCTCTGTCTTGTACAGCTCCATCATGGCCTGATTCAGCCGTTCCTTGTCGTCACCGTACCGATCTCTCAGCGCCGCCATCCGCGGGGTCAACTGACGCATGTTCGCCATGGACTTATAGCTGGTCTCAGATAGCTTATAGAAGGCGAGCTTAATTAGGATAGTCAGCACGATAATCGACCATCCCCAGTTTCCGACAACCGTGTAAATCTGATCCAAGAGCCAGTGGATCGGTTGGGCAATCACGGTCAACCAGCCGTAGTCGACGGTAAGTCCAAGACCCTGGGCGATCTTATCAAGTGCGTCCGGCAGTTTTGGTCCGAGGAAAAGTTGGTTTGGAAAGATATGACTGGTACCTGGAGCAACCGTCACGGCGGGCGAAAACTGGCCGATGACATAACGGTTCCCATCCAGCACATTAGTGTAGAAGCTCTCTTCCACACCGCGTGGCGGAATCCACGCGGCCAGGAAATAATGCTGAATCATGGCGATCCAGCCGTCAGTCACCTGACCGTAGAATTTCTGCCCTTGTTCATCCTTACTGTCCCTAAAGTTGGTAAAGGGAACCTTCTTGTATTTGTCGGCCGGACTGTAATAGACCCCACCAGTATAAGTACTCACGAAACGCGAGGCGTTGGGGTCCTGATATTCAGTACGCTGCAATTGGGCATATTCCCGCGCCATCAACGGTTGATCGGTCGCGTTGACAACCTCCTGGATGGTTTCTATCAGATAGCTTCCCCGCTTGAATAACAGACTCTTGCGGACCTTGACGCCCGCATCATTAGTCCAGGTCAAGTTGACCGGCAGGACAGCTTGATCGGGGCCGAGTCTGAAATGCTGAGACTCGCTGGAAAAGACCGCATCATAGCCAGGCAGCATATCGGCACTGGTGCCGATTGAGATCAGACCTGACTCGGCGATGAAAAAATTTGGTAGTTCAGGCTTTAGAAGCCGAACGTGATCCGACTGGTCCTTCGGGGATACAGGGTAATCGAGAAGCCAGGCGCTGGAAATGGAGCCGCTGCGCAGCGAGATCTCGGCGCGCAATACGTCGGTTTCAACCGTAATCACTTGTCCTGCATGCACGCCAACCTGAGCCCCTGCGGACGGACTGCTAAGCGGGCCGGTAACCGAAGCTGTTGGTACGGCGGGGACCTGGGGCGTATGAGCGCCGGTCGAGCTCGTTTGAGATTCGGACGGGGTAATGCCGAGGCCTTTGACAACCTGTCCGAAGTCGTGCACCCAGGCATGGTAGATGAGGAGCAGGACGGCGGCAAGTGAGACGATTAGGATCAGGCGGAAGTTTTCCATTGGAATTACTGTTTTTTTGGTGTAACCGGGTCAAACCCGCCTGGATTCCAGGGATGACATCTAGAGAGGCGGCGCACCCCCAGATAGAGTCCCTTAAAAATACCTTGGCGTTCGATGGCCTGAATCGTATAGTGGGAACATGTCGGGTAAAATCGGCAGTGGGGGCCGATCATAGGGCTAATCGCGGTTTGATAAAATCGAATCAGAAGAATCAATAGTCGACCCATGATTTGCCTAAGACCTTTTTCCACGCACGATCTAAACTTGAAAACAGCTCCGGGTTATTAAGCTGTTTGGCCTTTGGAGCGCACAGGACCACGATATCCACCGCAGGGAGACGGTTGACGTGGGCGCGAAAGCTCTCGCGAGCGATTCGCTTCAATTTATTACGATCGACAGCGTGCGAACAACATCGTTTTGAAATTGCAAGGCCAAGTCGCGCCCGTCCGTGTCGATTAGACCTGACAAGGACGAGGAACCCGACGCCATCGAAGCGCTGCGGCTTAGCGAACACGCGCTTGAACTGCGCGGGCTCACGTAACCGGGACGACTTTTCAAATCGGCGGCAGTTCGTCCGAGCCGGTTCCGCCACCATGGTCGCTTGTTTTAACAAAGGCGTGCCGACGGGCTTGGACCTCAGGGGGCTAAACGTACACGTCCTTTTGCCCGGCGTGAGCTGAGAACCTTACGGCCGTTACGGGTGGCGCTACGTGCGCGGAATCCGTGGGTGCGAGCACGTTTGATGCGGCTCGGTTGGAAGGTGCGTTTCATGACGAAAATCTCTTGGAGAAGTTAGGCGACATCTTTATTGACGTCTGGAAAAAAATAGGGACTATAATCTGTTTGTTCGTCTGTGTCAACGACTTTAACGACATTAGGTCCTTCCGGGCGTTTCGAGCGTTGTGGATAACTCCGGGGCGGGGCGCTAGACTGGACAATAAGGGGCGCTTCGCGTTGCTGCTGCAAAGGGGAACGCAACGGTACGGGTAACGGCCGTTGAGCTGTACTATGGGCGATGAGGCCCACGGTAAGATTGCTGTTCAAATGGTAACTGGAGAAAGGTATGGATTCTTGGCAGAATTGTATTCAGAGACTTAAGGGCGAATTAACGGCGGCCGAGTTCAACACCTGGATTCTGCCTTTACAGGCGCAACGCGATGGCGAGGTGCTACGCTTACTGGCGCCGAATAAGTTCGTCCAGGATTGGGCACGGCAACATTATGAACAGCGCTTACTTGAATTATGTCGACACACGAGTGATGGCACCATCACCCAGCTGAGATTTGATGTCGGCGGACTCGATCGCCCAGTAAGCGCGCAGGGCCCGTCCTTGTCCTCGGCTAGGGTCCATCCCTCTCTGCTGAGCGAACGGCGTGCGGAAGCAAACGTTAACCCGGAATTCAGCTTCGCTAGTTTCGTGGAGGGCAAGTCGAATCAGTTGGCGCGGGCGGCTTCGATCCAAATTAGCCAAAATCCCGGGGTTGCCTACAATCCGTTGTTCATTTACGGCGGTGTTGGTCTTGGGAAGACACATTTGATGCACGCAGTGGGGAACATGCTGCTGGAGAGCAATCCAAATGCAAAAGTGACCTATTTGCATTCGGAGCGGTTTGTGGCGGAGATGATTCGCGCGTTACAGCATAACCGCATCGATGAATTCAAGAAGACCTACCGTTCCCTGAACGCCTTGCTGATCGACGATGTGCAGTTTTTCGCTGGGAAGGAGCGTTCTCAGGAGGAGTTTTTTCATACCTTCAATGCGCTGTTCGAGTCACGGCAGCAAATCGTCCTCTCGAGCGATCGCTTTCCTCGGGAGGTCGTCGGGCTTGAAGAACGACTAAAATCAAGATTCGGGTGGGGATTAACTGTCTCGATCGAACCTCCGGATCTGGAAACTAGCGTCGCGATCCTGCAGAGTAAAGCAAGCCAGTTCGGCGTTGTTCTCCCAGAGGATGTTGGCTTCTTCGTTGGCCGGCGCATCCGTTCCAATATCAGAGAACTGGAAGGAGCGCTAAGACGCCTTGTTGCGAATTCCCAGTTTACCGGGCGGGCAATCACTGTAGAGTTCGCCAAGGAAACGTTGCGCGACATGCTTGCGGCACAAGACAAGCGAGTGACGATCACGAGCATTCAGAAGACGGTTTGCGAATATTTCAAGGTCCGGGCCACGGACCTGCTGTCTGCGAAGCGCAGTCGGTCAATCGCTAGACCTCGGCAGATGGCCATGGCTTTGGCTAAGGAGCTGACAAAACACAGTCTGCCTGAAATCGGTAGCGCCTTCGGCGGTAGAGATCATACTACCGTGCTCCATGCGACGCGGAAAATTCGGGAACTTCGCGATAGTGATCCGGCAGTTGATGAGGATTTCAAGAATCTGTTACGAAGCCTGTCGGCATGATTGTGGGTAACCTGAGCATAAAATTCTGGGGTGATCCAGAAGGAGAGTTATCCACAGGTTCGTAAGAGCATTCATCTACCCTATGCGAGTTATAATACAATGAAATTACTTGAAAAAAGTCTGTAGTACACATTTCCACAGGAATTATAATTACAGACTATTTTATTTCTTCTAGTTATTAAAGAGGGTAACGATATGGATGTGAAGATCAGTCGGGAGCAACTTCTTCCGGTATTGAGCCGGGTAGTGGCGGTGGTAGAAAGGCGGCAGACGCTGCCGATCTTAGGTAACCTGCTATTTCGTGCACAGGATGGTGGGTTGACGATTGTTGGGACGGATATGGAGATCGAGATGCGCTCGCGCTGCGCGGCGGATGTTGTTGAAGAGGGAGAGGGTACTGTGGCGGCCCGAAAACTCGGGGATATTTGCCGGTCACTCGTAGAGGGATCGGAGATACGCCTGAAGATGACGGGGGCTCGATGTATATTGACGGCTGGACGTGGGCGGTATGTGTTGGGAGCCCTGCCGACGCAGGATTTCCCGGTGTTTGAGACGGTGTCGTCTGGCGTGATGATTGATCTCGAAGAAGGGGTTCTAAAGCGAATTTTTGAGAAGACTGCGTTCGCGATGGCGCAGCAGGACGTGCGGTATTATCTCAATGGGTTGTTGTTGGAGTTTGACGGGTCCGGGGTACGTGCCGTGGCGACGGACGGGCATCGGCTCGCCTGTTATGTGCATGCGTGCGCGCTCGCCGTGCCGAAGAGCCGCGCGGTGATTTTGCCGTTTAAGACGGTGAATGAACTTAGGAGACAGTTAAGTTTTGGCTCAACGATAGTACACATTGAGGTCGGGGAGCGGATGGTTCGATTTGTCCTTGGAGATACAGTTTGTTCGTCGAAGCTCGTTGATGGGCGGTATCCAGAATATGGGAGGGTGATTCCTGCTGGTTTATCGAAGGTTGCGGTCGCGAATCGAGAAGTTTTGAGGCGGGCACTGTCGCGCACGGCGATTCTTTCAAATGAGAAGTATCGTGGATTGCGAGTGTCTTTCGAGACAGGAGTGTTGAGACTTGTGGCGCATAATCCTGAGCAGGAGGAGGCGGTAGAGGAGATGGAACTCGAGTATTCTGGTGAGCCGACGATCATTGGCTTTAACGTCGCGTATTTGGCTGACCTGCTCGGAGCGGTTGATGGTGATGAGGTACAAGTTCACTTCGACGATGGAAATAGCAGTTCTCTTTGGCGCGGAGTGGGTGCGGTCGATGAGACATACGTGGTGATGCCCATGCGGTTATAGATGTTAGGTGGAACGATGGCTGGTGCGAGTATTGAAGGGTTAAGGATAGACGGACTGAGGAATATTGAGCATACGGAAGTAGATCTCAGCGGTCCGCGATCACTTTTTGTTGGGGCGAATGGGTCGGGAAAGACGACAGTGTTGGAGGCAGTTTATTTACTTGCGCGTGGAAAGAGTTTTCGTGGGAGGCGCAGCGGGGATTTAACGTCGGCGGGGAGGGAGATCACACGGGTCGTTGGGAATATTAGGGAAGAGAGCGGGGAGGGAGTTTGGCAGGCGGCGTATGTGCGGAGAAGGGGCACGAGGGAGCGATGTGTCATGGACGATGTAGTGTGTGGTGGTAGGAAGTTCGATAGATGGTTTGGCGTTCGGTTAATAGGAGACGGTTTATACCGGCTTTTTGAGGGCGAGCCAGCCCTGAGGAGAGGATTTCTTGATCTTAACTTGTTCCACGTGGAACAAAATGGAGCTGGATTGTTGCGTGGGTTCAAGAGGGTGCTGGATCAACGTAACGCCTGGCTTCGTTCTGGTGGCCACGGGAAAGCATTGTGGGATAAAGAGTTTGTTCGTTGTGGCAACGACCTGGATGAGGCGAGGAAGAGTGTTTTTTCGGAACTTCAAGAGGAGTTCTTATTGCTTTCGCGGGGATTTTCGTTTCTCAGTGGGGTAATTATGGTTTTTCATGCGGGATGGCCCGACGGGAGGCAACTCGCGGACGCCATCGCTGAGGATTGTGCCGGTGAACAGATGGCTGGTTATACTCGGGTTGGTCCGCATCGGGCGGATTTTTCGCTTCGGAACCGATATGGGAATTTGCCGATGTCGCGTGGGCAGATAAAGATAGCGGTCTGTCTACTGCAGTTGGGGTTTGAGCGTGTTCAATGCCGTCGGTTGGGTTATCATTCCGTTTGGTTACTGGATGACCTGTGGGCGGATCTTGATAGACAATCTTGCGGGATACTGTGTAGTCTCTTTGATTCTGTCGGCGGACAGTGCCTGTATACTAGGGCGGGGGATAATGAAACGTTAGGTGGTGCGAAACTTCCGTCCGATACGCGACTATTTCACGTGGAACGCGGGATGGTCGTCGACTTATCGTGACGATATATCTAGGTAGCCCCTGTGCTTAACGCGTTTCAGCCAACGAAACTAGAGTACAGTTACACTTACACTCAACAGCTTGGTTTTTCCAGGTCCATCACTTTGCGAGATCCGACACTGCGATGACATACGATTCAACGAATATTAAGGTTCTTAGGGGGCTAGATGCAGTTCGTAAGCGTCCAGGTATGTATATTGGCGATACGGACGACGGGACGGGACTTCACCACATGGTTTTTGAGGTCGTCGATAATTCTATCGACGAAGCACTAGCCGGTTATTGCAATGAGGTAACTGTTACCCTGCATCGTGATGGATCTGTTAGCGTCGGCGATAATGGACGCGGGATTCCTGTGGATATTCACGCCGAGGAAAATCGCTCAGCAGCGGAAGTAATCATGACTATGCTGCATGCCGGCGGGAAATTCGATGAGAATTCCTATAAAGTTTCTGGCGGCCTACATGGCGTAGGTGTGTCAGTCGTGAATGCATTATCGCAGCGCCTTATCCTGCGTATCGCGCGAGGTGGAAAGCACTACGATCAGGAATATGCAATAGGGGAGCCGCTCTATCCCCTTCGTGAAATCGGCGACGCGTCCAACACCGGTACCTATGTCCGTTTCTATCCGTCGCCAGAGATCTTCTCAAATCTCGACTTTCATTACGATATTCTTGTCAAGCGACTACGCGAACTTTCGTTCTTGAATTCTGGTGTTCGGATCGTACTTTCTGAAGAAGTAAGTGGCCGCCAGGATGTTTTTGATTACCAGGGTGGCATTCGAGCATTTGTTGATTACCTGAACCGCAATAAGACCCCGATCCACCAGAGCGTCATCTACTTTTCTGCCGAACGCGCCGGTATCGCATTGGAGTTGGCTCTCCAGTGGAATGAGGGATTCCAGGAAACAATATTTTGCTTCACGAACAATATACCTCAGCGCGATGGCGGTACTCATCTTTCCGGCTTTCGAGCTGGGTTAACGAGAACTCTCAACGGCTATATTGAGCGGGAGGGACTTGAAAAAACGCAAAAGATCAAGGCGATCGGCGATGATGCGCGGGAGGGTCTTACGGCCGTACTGTCAGTTAAACTCCACGATCCGAAATTCTCATCTCAAACAAAAGAAAAGCTCGTCTCATCGGAGGTTAAGGCATCCGTTGAATCGCTGGTGGTAGACCACTTCAACGCTTTTCTCGAGGAGCAGCCGGCCCAGGCAAAAATCATCGCTGAGAAAATGCTTGACGCAGCGCGCGCAAGAGAAGCGGCAAGGAAGGCGCGGGAAATGACGCGTCGTAAAGGCGTCTTGGATATTGCTGGCCTACCGGGAAAACTTGCTGATTGCCAAGAAAAAGATCCTTCAAAATCAGAGATTTACCTTGTAGAGGGGGATTCAGCAGGCGGGTCAGCAAAGCAAGGACGGGATCGTAGTTTCCAGGCTATCCTGCCATTGAAGGGAAAGATACTCAACGTCGAGAAAGCTCGCTTTGATAAGATGCTGTCTTCGGCCGAAGTCGGGACCCTGATCACAGCGCTTGGCTGCGGCATCGGGCGCGATGAATATAATCCAGAAAATCTACGCTATCATCGGATTATCATTATGACCGACGCAGACGTTGATGGTGCGCACATCCGTACGCTCTTGCTGACCTTTTTTTACCGTCAGATGCCGGAATTAGTTGACCGTGGGCACATCTTTATCGCTCAGCCGCCGCTCTATAAGCTCAAGAAAGGGAAGCAGGAAGACTACCTGCTTGATGATATGGCACTAAATGCGGCTATGTTGCAGGCAGCCCTTGATGATGCGGCCATGTATGTCGCTACCGATGCACCTGCCCTGGCCGCGGCCGTTTTTGAATCACTGGCCCGCGACTATCAGCTATTCGATGGGATTTCGCGTCGCCTCTCATCTCGCTATGATCCAGTTCTTCTTCATGAGATGGCCTGCAGCCCGAGACTCGATGCTTCGGACCTTAAAGACCATGATGCCATGACGGTATGGTGTCATGGTCTCGAGCAGCGCTTGAATGAACCGCATTTAGCCAATTTGTCATTTCGCTTTAGGTTAACCTATGAACAAGGCGAGTCAAAAAAGACGAATTTCCTTAAGTTAACGCGTTTTGTACATGGGATTCCAGAAACGAGACAGATTCCACTCGACTTCTTCCTTACTGCGGATTATCAACGAATTGCCGAGTTTGGTGAAAAAGTCGATGGCCTACTGCAGCCAGGTGCCTACATGGCGCGAGGAGAACGCAGGAAGGAGATCATGGATCTTGGCGACGGAATCCGCTGGCTGTTGGCAGAGGTACAGCGCGGGTATAGCATGCAACGCTACAAGGGTCTTGGAGAGATGAACCCGGAGCAGTTGTGGGATACGACCATGAATCCGGAGAGACGGCGCTTACTCAAGGTCACGGTAGAAGACGCGGTCGCGGCGGACCAGATTTTTACCACTCTCATGGGAGATAATGTAGAGCCGCGGCGGGAATTTATCGAGCGGTATGCACTTGATGTAGAACACCTCGACGTCTAGCAGGTCGGCGTATTAACCACGATCACAGCTAAAACGCCCGCAACTGGTCCTTCTAATCAGTGCGTCCGGGAAGGCCGGCAACGATTCCTTCAATCCAGTTTTCCGTTTCGCGAATCAGTTTTTTTGCGCACTTCCCGGTGCTGATGATAGGTGCGCCTATGACAAGTTGGATCGTACCTGCGCGTTTAATGAAGCTTCGCCTACCCCAGAATACACCTGCATTATGAGCGATGGGTAAAATAGGGTAGCCGGTACGATGCGCTAGCACGGCGCCGCCGACGTTATAGGAACCATGTTCACCGGGCGGGATCCGCGTCCCTTCCGGGAAAATGACAACCAAGTGCCCGGCACAAAGCGAACTTTGGCCTTCGCTTATCAGCTGTTTGAGGGCCGCGCGAGCTGCCGAACGATCTATCGCTATAGCCTGAAACCGACGAAGCGCCGATCCGAGAATCGGGATATCAAGTAACTCCCTTTTCAGGACCCACGTCTGCTCAATCGGCAATAGCGCTCGTAACGCAATTATTTCCCATGCCGATTGATGTTTACTCATGACGATGCACGTCGAGGTCGGTAAGTATTCCAACCCCTCGATTCGATAATCGAGTCTGCACAAGTATTTCAGTGCAATCAGGTTAGCTTGCGCCCATCTCCGTGCAAGCCGCCCGATGACGCTGAACGGCGCCCACCGTCCAATGATCACAATAACCCCACCGAACAGGGCAACAGATATCATGAGGAATACCTGATAAGCGAGCGAGCGTAGCAGAATCAAGAATGGCACCAGTGATTGATCAGTTCGTCCGCGGCAGCCGTTAAGTTATCAAAAACAGGAACACCCTTCAAGTCAGCTTCCCACAGCCTTAAGGTTCGCAGCCCCTTACCGGTTTTCACCAGCATCGGTGCCATCTCGGCCTCTCTTGCCGCTCGAACGTCGCTGATGGAATCCCCAATGAACGGCAGCCCGTGCAGGTCTAGCCCCGTCCGGTCGCTGACACTGCGCAGAAGCCCGGGCCGCGGCTTGCGACAAGCGCAGTGTTCGCCAGATTCGTGCGGGCAAAACACGATCATCTCGAGTCGACCACCCCACAACGACGCCAGGTCACGCAATTTCCGGTGCATGGCGTTCAACGCGCCAAGATCGAACAGACCGCGCGCGAGCCCCGATTGGTTGGAGACGATAGCAATCCTGAATCCAGCCCTAGTCAATGCCGCGATGGCGTCAATACTACCTGGTATCGGCATCCATTGTGCCGCGCAGCGGATGTAGTCATCCGAGTCCTGGTTGATGACTCCATCACGGTCGAGAAGGACGAACCGTTCACGCGCCATAGCGTGATATCACTGGTAGACCCCCTATGTGGACTGTTTCTCAATGCAAGAAAGAAATATCCGCCACGTTCATAAAAAGCGCCTGTAGCCGCTTCAGAAGCACCAATCTGTTCTCTCGGACTGACGGGACATTCGACATGATCATCACCTGTTCAAAGAACAGGTTAGCGTCCTCCCTCAGTTCCGCGAGTCTCCCAAGGACCGCTGGAAAATCCTGTCTCTGAAGCAGCGGTTCAATCGCCTGTTCCAACTCGCATATGCGCTGCCACAGGTGCCATTCCGCATCGTCAGAAAACAACCCCAAATCCGGTTGGGCTGCCGAATCAAACGACCCCTCGTTTTTGGCGAGGATGTTGCTGATTCGCTTGTTGGCAGCCGCTAAGGCGAGGGCGGCAGGAAGACTGCGGAACGCCTGTACTGCACGAATACGTCGGTCAAGTTGGCTTAGCGTAGTACCGCCGGCGGCAATGACAGAAGCGACACTGTCCGCAGAAACGCCGTGTTCCTGATAGAAACCATTCAGCCGACCAAGGATGTAAGCTAAGACCGCCTCGGCGGTACCTGGACCCACAACGCCCTCTGGAAAATTCGCCTCCGTAGCCGCCAGAAGCCACTTGAGGTCCAACTCCAGTGGAGATTCCACAAGTATTCGCACCACCGCAATAGACGCTCGGCGCAAGCCATAGGGGTCCTTCGCCCCAGTTGGCGTAATACCGATACCGAAGGTCCCGATCAACAGATCAAGGCGGTCCGCGAGCGCCAGCACCAGACCACAACCTCTGGGCGGCAGAGCGTCGCCACCGTAGCGAGGCAGATACTGTTCTTCAATGGCTGCGCATACCGCCGAGGCCTCTCCGGAATGTTCAGCATAATAGCGCCCTATGATCCCCTGAAGGCTCGGGAATTCGGTCACCATTGTCGTCGCCAAGTCGCACTTGGCGAGCATTGCCGCTCGCTCCACCAACTGCGGGTCGTCCCCCGTCGCGCCGGCAATCAAATTGCCGAGCGTGCCAACGCGCCTGCCCCGGTCAGCGACGGAACCGAGCTTATCCTGGAAGACCACGGACTCCAAACGGTCGAAATACGCATCAAGGGGTTGTTGCAAGCCCTGCCGCCAAAAGAATTGCGCATCCGCGAACCGGGGTCGGATCACACGCTCATTTCCTTGTATAACCTGCTCTGGGCACTTGCTTTCGATGTTGGAAACGGCAATGAAACTTGCTTGCAGACGCCCGTCTGCATCCCGCACCGGGAAGTACTTTTGATTCTTCTCCATGGTTTCAATGAGCACCTCGGCGGGAACCGACAAGAAGCTTTCATCAAATGACCCGAAGATGGCAGTGGGCCACTCCACGAGGGCCGTCACTTCGTCGACCAGCCCAGGTGGTAGGTCCGCTGTGACGCGATGAGTCGTTGCGAGTTGTTGGACTTGCGCGACGATGAGTGCGCGCCGCTGTTCAAAGGATGGTTCGACAAAGCCCCGTTCTCGCAGTAACTGTGGATACAGTGACGCATGCGTAACCCTCAGCGGGCCTGGCGCATGGAAGCGGTGCCCGAAGGTTTCGCTTCCTGCATAAACCCCAAGGACCTGCGCCGGCACGGCTTTATCCCCAAGAACGATGCAGACCCAGTGTACGGGACGAACGAACTCCGCATCGCCGGTGCCCCAGCGCATGCGCTTGGCTACGGGCAACTCTGCCAGGACCTGTTCGAGCATTCGCGGCAGCAATTGCGAAGTGGCCTGTCCGGACTCGATCGTCCGAAAGACGACCCACTCGCCCCTCTCTGACTGTTCGCGCGCTAGATCTGTCACCACGACCCCACAGGAGCGGGCGAACCCTTCAAGGGCTTTGGTTGGATTTCCCTCCGGGCCGAAGGCGGCAACGACGGCAGGCCCGCGCCGGGTGATCTCTCGCTGTGCCTGCCGGGTCTCGACGCCAACAACCAGTACCGCAAGCCGCCGCGGGGTGCAAAAAGAAGTGGCCGGCCCGTGGCCGATGCCGTTCTCTGTGAGTTTGGCCGCAATCCCGCAAGCGAAGGTGCTCGCTAAGCCATGGAGCGAGACAGGAGGCAATTCCTCCGTGCCGATTTCAATCAAAAGATCCTGGGTCATGTGCGCGCTCGGATCAGGAGTCATTGTTTAAGCATGGGAAACCCGATGGATTCCCGGCGTTCATAATAGCTGCGAGCGACGCTTCGTGCGAGCGCGCGGACACGCAGGATAAACCGCTGCCGTTCGGTCACAGAGATGGCCCCGCGCGCATCGAGCAGATTGAAGGTGTGCGATGCCTTGAGTACCTGTTCGTACGCGGGCAGGGGAAGACCGTCAGCGACGAGTTGGTGACTAATCCGTTCGCTGGCATCGAAGGCGGCCAACAGCGCCGGAACCTCGGCCTTCTCAAAGTTGTAGGTCGATTGCTCCACCTCATTCTGATGGAAGACGTCCCAGTAAGTAACGGTGCCGAACTCGGAGTGGCTCCAGGCCAGGTCATAAACGCTCTCGACCGACTGCAGGTACATCGCGATGCGCTCGAGGCCATAGGTGATCTCACCGCTGACCGGTCGACAATCAAGTCCACCAACCTGTTGAAAATAGGTAAACTGTGTCACCTCCATGCCATTGAGCCAAACCTCCCAGCCGAGCCCCCAGGCGCCAAGCGTGGGAGACTCCCAGTTGTCCTCGACGAAACGGATGTCATGCACAAGCGGATCGATCCCAAGGTACCGCAGAGAATCCAGATAGAGATCCTGAATGTCGAGCGGGGCCGGTTTCAGCAGGACTTGAAACTGGTAGTAGTGCTGCAACCGGTTCGGGTTGTCTCCGTAACGACCGTCGGTTGGGCGGCGCGAGGGTTGTACGTAGGCGGTACGCCAGGGTTCCGGCCCGATGGACCGCAAAAAGGTAGCCGGATGAAAGGTGCCAGCGCCTACCTCCATATCATGGGGCTGCACCATCACGCAGCCGAAACCGGTCCAATAGCGCTGCAACGCAAAAATGAGACCCTGGAAGCTGGAAACGTCAACCGGCTCGATATTCAAGCTGTACCCCCTACCACGCTCGTAAAGGACCTTAATCACAAATCCGCAAAATACCTGATTTTCAATGTGAGTGTACGCGCACAAGACCATGTTCTGAAAGAGAGCGGCGACGCCTGGACTGAACAAGGTGGGCGGAATTATGATCATGGCCTTGGCAAAGTAAAAGGAGAGAGTATATCTGTTATGCCGCTTGGGTTGGAACTAGTTTGCAGCGATCGGGCCGCAGCCATTTTCGAGGTTGGCGTCTTAATTGCAGAACCTTTGATCTCGGCGTGGCGATGTCCCTTAACCGTGGCGATGTCCCTTAACCGCTGCGTGCGCCGGAGCCTACCGAAACAAGCGTGTGCACTACTGTGATGCACACTATCAAAGAGTCCGTCCGTTTCGGTGCGTTCAACTGGGCATCCGGGGCAGCCACGTGCGGCGGCGCAAAAGGCGTAAAAATACCATCCTCGGTTCTCGATGAGACCAGTCGGGGGTTGCAGGAGAGCCGGGCAACCGATCTCTTAGTGACCAAACAGGTAGTCCTGGTGAACCCGCTCTGGGTAGGTGTCCGTAGCAGACACCGATGCTGCCGCTGGCGCGAATAGTGCTTAACCCTTGCGACGGATCGCCGTGCCCGCTGAGTACGATCGTTCTCGAGTTCATGTCCACAAGGGGCGGAATCCGGGTCGCCGGGTCGTTCAGCGGGTCGGGCGTGCAGTGCTTGCGTCGACCTGTTACGCTCGCTCGCTCACGGGCGCGGACGTCGGCAAGTCAAAACCACCCCTCGCCGCTCCCACGGCGAGCCGCACCATTTTATCCAGCCAGTATTTGGAGTAGATTCGATGGCAGATGTCCTGAAGATGATCAAAGAACATGAGGTCAAGTTCGTTGACCTTCGCTTTACGGATACCAGGGGCAAGGAGCAGCACGTGTCCATGCCCGCGGCGCTTGTCGACGAGGACATGTTCAAGGACGGCAAGATGTTCGATGGCTCCTCGATCGCGGGTTGGAAAGGCATCCAAGAGTCTGACATGGTGTTGATGCCCGAGGCATCCACCGCCGTGATGGACCCCTTTGCCGACGAAAATACTCTGATTATCCGCTGTGACATCCTTGAGCCGAACACCATGCAGGGCTACGAACGTGATCCACGTTCCGTCGCCAAGCGCGCCGAGGTCTACCTGAAGTCGACCGGCATCGCCGACACCGCTTTTTTCGGCCCAGAACTCGAGTTCTTTGTGTTCGACGACGTCCGTTGGGGCGCGAACATGGGCGGGTGTTTCTACAAAGTCGACTCCGACGAGGCCGAGTGGAACTCCGAGCGCGTCTTTGAGGACGGGAACATGGGGCATCGGCCCGGAGTCAAGGGCGGTTATTTCCCGGTGCCGCCAGTCGATTCCCTGAACGATCTGCGCGCCGCCATGTGTCTGGCCCTCGAAGAGATGGGTGTGCCGGTCGAGGTGCATCACCACGAGGTGGCAACCGCGGGTCAGTGCGAGATCGGCACCCAGTTCACGTCCCTAGTCAAGCGGGCGGACTGGAACCAGATTCAAAAGTATGTTTGCTGGAATGTCGCCCACGGTTGGGGCAAGACCGTCACCTTCATGCCCAAGCCGATGGTCGGCGACAACGGCACCGGTATGCATGTCCACCAGTCGCTCAGCAAGGATGGGGTGAACCTGTTTTCCGGAGACAAGTACGGCGGTCTGTCCGAGATGGCGTTCTACTACATCGGCGGCATCATCAAGCACGCCCGGGCCTTGAATGCCTTCACCAATGCCTCGACCAACTCCTACAAACGTCTGGTTCCCGGCTTCGAGGCCCCGGTGATGCTCGCCTACTCGGCCCGTAACCGCTCGGCGTCGATCCGTATCCCGCATGTGTCCAGCCCCAAGGCCCGCCGGATCGAGGTCCGTTTCCCGGATTGCACGGGTAACCCATATCTTTCGTTTGCGGCTATGATGCTTGCCGGGCTCGACGGGATTCAGAACAAGATCCACCCAGGCGATCCGATGGACAAGGACCTCTACGACCTGCCGCCAGAAGATGAAAAAACAATCCCGACCGTGTGTCATTCACTTGATATGGCTCTCGCCGAGCTCGACAAGGACAGAGAGTTTCTAACCGCGAGTGGTGTCTTTACCGATGACCTGATCGACGCCTACATTGCGCTGAAGATGCACGAAGTTACGCGGCTGCGCATGACCACCCATCCGGTCGAGTTCGACCTCTACTACAGCCTCTAGCACCCCGGGGGCTCGTCCCCGCCGCGCCGGCGGTGCCCTGAACGGGGTGCCGCCTCCACGTTGAGTCTGTGGCCGGACTCGACTATCCTGTGTCGATGATCAGGATACTTCCACTTCTTATCTTTTTCATGTCGATCTGCGCGTCCGCGCAGGTCTTCAAATGAGTCGATGACGATGGTCGTACCCAGTTTTCCGACCGTCCACAGCCCGACGCCTAGACCATCGGAGTCAAGCTCCCCAAGCCGTCGGTGGCTGACGTTTGCCCTTGGGCGATATGATTTAATATTCTGAAATATATACGCAAGGAAGTACGTATGAACGATTTTATTCTTCACTCAGCGGGTGAAATTGAAACAACGGCGCTGGTGCCGTTCTTGCCACGCTCAACCGCCTGGTACCTCAAGCCGCAGGCTACCTTTTCCGACTGCCTGGCGCGCATGCGCCGCACTATTTTGGCTGAGGGGAATGACGTCAACTCGCTCGCGGATCAGGATCAGGTGGTAATTTCCCGCCCCGCCTGGGAACACGTGCTCGCGCAACTGGCCGCGATTGCCTGAGCAGCGTCGCGCGGCGTGCCGAGCCGCCGGGCCGCGTAGCGGACCGGACCAGACGAGTTGGCTTCGTGGTCCTCCAGGGTCCGCGCGGCGGACCCTGGCCCCCCGATTGCCGGGCGCGGCTGGCACGATGATCGGGGTCGCCTAAAATGGCCAAAGTCGAGCTAAACGGTTACCGCGGGATTGATGGTGTCGCCCCGCAAGGCGCTGATGTGAGCGTAGCGCTGGTGGCCGGAGAGGATTGACTCGTGTCGCTGGCGGGCGGCTGGTCGGCAGAGCAGGTTGCCGAAGTCCTGCTGGTCGACTCCAACACCGTGCGCGACCATTTTCGGCGCTATCAGCATGGCGGTCTGCCCGGTTTGTTGCACATGGCCTACCAGGGGAACTTCAACGATCGCCCTGTTCCAGCAACTTGAGCAAATCTACGCCGTAGCGACCTGGATCTACGTCATTTGCGACAACGCTCGCTACTACCGCTCCAAAGCGGTTCAAGATTACATCAAGGATTCCCGTATCAAGCTTGTCTTTCTTTCACCTTATGCGCCCAATTTGAATTTTATTGAGCGGCTATAGAAATTTTTTAAGAAAACAGATCTGCATAATCAAGTATTACGAATTATTTGGCGGGTTTCGCAAAGTCTGCGCAGACTTCTTCAGCAACCCGGGTGAGTATCAGAACGACTTGCGCTCCTTTCTGACGGAGAATTTTAAAATAACCAGTCGGTGAGGAAACCGAAAATTTGGCATTAGCTGAGTATACATCCTGCGTGCTCGGCGCATTAGAGCTGGTGAGTACCAATGGGCAACTATTTACCCAGGGATCGAAGAGCCCGCTCACTTGGAGAAATTCGGTGAAGAATGGCAGCTGCCCAAGTGGGGTGACGGTGGCCTGCGGGTCCCACTCAACGTAGATCCTGCCACCGAGGCGCAGGGCGCGCTGGGCCTCATTGTTAGTCAACGGTAGCTCCGGATGGTCGAGCACCACCCAGAAGGTGTCCCAGTCGTTGAGCAACTCGCACGCCAGCGCACGCATTTTCTCATGCGGCGCATTGACCTGACGCAGGCACTCATCCAGCAGGGCGTTGAGCATCGCGATCACCGTCAGGAGGTCGGTGCCGCAGCGTTTGGCCGCCGGCTCCAAGCCATCTTCCAGCACCTGGGCCTTGCGGATGAGATGGGCCAGGCAGCGCAGCCGTTGATCCAGGTCGCGATAGGCCCAGAAGCCGTCGCTCATCAACCAGCCGTTGAAGGTCTCACCGAGCACCTGCCGCATGACCTCAACCGAGCGAATCAGATTGGCCTTGATCATAATTCCGCCCACCTTGTTCAGTCCCGGCGTCGCCGTTTTTTTGTAAAACAAGGTCTTGCGCGCGCAAACCCACATGGGCCGGCCGGCCTTGAGCGGATTTGTGATCAATGCCCCTCGCGCACGTCCCGGGCAGCGCGGTGGGCCGCACGCAGTTCGGCGAGTTCGTGCTTGTCGAGACGGTAGTCCA
>JADNEJ010000568.1 GCA_016292295.1 Candidatus Thiodictyon intracellulare | reverse complement strand
AAATCGGTGATGGGCTTCCGCCAATTTCTCACCCGTGGACTGGACAACGTCCAGGACGAGTGGACGCTGGTCTGCCTGGCGCGGAACCTGAAACGGATGGCCGTATTACGATTACGTCTGCAGTCAGGGAAACACCGCGGAAAACTGCGTTTCTAGCCGAAAATCGTCTCTTTTTTGCAACAAAAGCCCATCCAAAGGCCTCAGGCGGTGGCGCCGGTCGCTAAGTCCGACAGGCTGCTAGTACTCAACGATGGGAATACTAATGTTATTTCTGAGAGTATGTCGTAAACTAGCTCGTAAACTAGCATTTTTCAGAATTCTACTGATTCCCTGCGATGCCCTTACTGCGCACTGCCCCAGTTCCTGTAACCGATCGTGAGTGTCGACAGGCCTTGATCACAAATCCGCCCGGCCAATATGGATTTGCGCGCACAAGACAATATTCTGCAAGGGAGCGGCGACGCCGAGACTGAACAAGGTGGGCGGAGTTAATATGATCAAGGCCGAAAAACGCCTTGATGCGCAAGTGTTAAGTATCTCAACGGAAACATTTGTGGAGCGCCATGCCGCCAAAATCTAACTCGCAAATTTAATTCTAAACTCAGATCCGAACGAATCTATTATTCGATGGATTGCGCAAGCTAATGCAGTCATAGGGCCTTGATCATAATTCCGCCCACCTTGTTCAATCCCGGTGTCACCGCCCCCTTGCAGAATATGGTCTTGCGCCCGCAAACCCACATGGGCCGGCCGGCCGGCCTTGGGTGGATTTGTGATCAAGGCCCAGTCATACCGTATTTCATTTTACGCCAAAGGATTTCAATCAGATTCAATTCTGGTGAGTATCGCGGAAGAAAGCACAGTGCTAACCCGAACTTTTCGCAATATTCCCTGCGTTTCTTACTGCCTTGCTCACATGAAACGGCACGTTATCCAGCACCATACCTACTGGTTCAGTGGTTTAGTGAGTAGTTCAGTGAGTAGACTACAAAAATCATCCATAATATTAATCAGCATCAAACTGGTCATCGAGCCGATTAATTCATAAGCGCCAACCGTTTTCACCTTCGGATTCAAGAAGACGAGAACATTAATCCGTATGGAATGCGAAGCAGAAATGCGTAGAGTTCCAGCCCGACCGATGTTTTGCCAGGCATAAGGGATATACGGCTGCAAACTCAATTCTGTCACATCGAAATAGACGAGATAAAATTCACCGTCTTTGGCAAGACCATATCAGTTCTGCAAGTGAACACTCACGCCTCGCTCACATTCGCCTTCAGTTGGGTTTCCTTTAGGAATTTTTCGTTTTCCACTCAGCTAATGCTAAATTTTCTGTTTCCTCACCGACCGGTGATGAGCTTCCGCCAATTGCTCACCCGTGGACTGGACAACATCCAGGGCGAGTAGACGCTGGTCTGCCTGGCGTGGAACCTGAAACGGATGGCCGTATTATGTCTGCAGTAAGGAAAAAACCGCGGAAAACTGCGTTTCTAGCCGAAAACCGTCTCTTTTTTGCCGCAAAAGCCCGCAAAAAGGCCTCAGGCGTGGCGCCGGTCGCTAAGTCCGACAGTCCGCTAGACCGGGGCGTCCAAGCCTACAAGCGAGGAAGGGCCATCCCCCGCGCACTCTCCTGCCCCGCGCCTGCATCCAAACCGTGCTGCGCGACGAAGCTGCTGCCCGCGCCAGAGAACTTCCATGTTCCGGGGTGACGGAGAGCGCCCGTGATCGAGTCAGCACCTCGGGCGCGTGCGTCGCTCGATTCAGCGACCTTGATCATAACTCCGGCCACTGGCCCTTGCGGCAACCCGTCGCGGCCCCCAGGCCGCGACGGATGTCACCCTCGAGGTGGCCGGAATAAGGCCGATTCGGCTACCTCTTAGGCGGCCATGGCCTGCCGCAAATCGGCCTGGGCATCGGCCCCGGTCAGGCGCAGGTCATAGCGTTCCTGCAGGATCTTGAAGACGTTCGGCGTGATGAAGGCCGGCGGATTGGGCCCCAGAGTGATCCCGCGGATGCCCAGATGCAGCATGGTCAGGAATACGGCGATGGCCTTCTGCTCGAACCAACTGATCACGAGCGTCAGCGGCAGGTCATTGACGCCGCAGTTGAAGGCTTTGGCCAGCGCGGCGGCCACGGCGATGGCGCCATAGGCGTCGTTGCACTGGCCCATGTCCAGCAGACGCGGCAGGCCCAGATGCTCACCGTAGTCGTGGTCGCGGATGCGGAATTTGCCGCAGCCAAGCGTCAGGATGAATGAATCTGTCGGGGTCGCCTGGGCATAGTCGGTGAAGTAGTTGCGACCCTTCTCCGCGCCGTCGCAGCCGCCGATGACGAAGAAGCGGCTAATCTTGCCGGCCTTGACCGCATCGACGATGGTCTGGGCCTGGTCTAGCAGAACGGTGCGGTGGAAGCCAATGGTGGATTCACCGGTGATGTGCTCTTCACAGGGGGGGCCGGCCAGGGCGACGGCGATCACCGGGGAGAAATCGCCATCCGTCAGGCGCTGGCCATTGGGCACAGCGGTGGCACGGGTGGTGAAGAGCCGGCCGCTGTAGCTTTCCGAGGGGATCAGGACGCAGTTGGTGGTTCCGAGCACCGGCCCCGGGAAGGCGGCGAACTCGCGCTTCTGGCCCTGCCAGGCGCCGCCGTAGTGGCCCGCCAGGTTGGGATGCCCGGCGAACTTGGCGTACATGTGGGCCGGGAGCATCTCGCCGTGGGTGTAGACCTTTATCGCGGTCCCTTCGACCTGTTTGAGCAGGTCCCAGAGGTCCAGCAGGTCATGACCGGTGACCAGGATGCCGGGGCCGGCCTGGGTGCCCTCCTTGACCTTGACCGGGGCCGGCTTGCCGAAGGTCTCCACATGGCCCTCGTCGAGCAATTGCATCACCCGCAGGTTCATCTCCCCGCACTTCAGACACATCTCCAGCAGCGACGCCAGATCGAAGTTGACGTTGGTCATGGTCGCGAACAGGGCCTCTTCGATGAAGGTGGAGACCGCCTCATCGTGCTTGCCCAGTCGGCGGGCGTGGTTGGCGTAGGCGGCCATGCCCTTGAGCCCATAGAGCAGGGTCTCCTGCAATGACTGGACGTCCGCGTCCTTGCCGCAGGTGCCGGGGGGATTGACGCAGGCGGTCTGCCGAAAGGTCTGCTCGCATTGATTGCAGTGCATGAGGAGTCTCTTCTGTTGCTTGAGGTTCGGGGCAGTCGCACCGCCGTGGGCGGGCCGACGCTGGGCGGAAAGTATCGAGGGTGGCGGACAGAAGGGCCTTGATGCAGGTCAAGCCTGCCCGGGCGAGGCTCGGGCGGCCAAGTGTGAGTCAACCAAAAAAAGTATCTGGCCGCAAAAGAACGCGAATAAGCGGAAATAAACCGGATGGTTAGAATCGTCGTGGGCGTCACCCGGACGGTGAAGATGCAGTAAAGGCCAAGATGCAACAAAGGCCAAGTCTCTGATTATTTGCGTCAATTTACGTTCATTTACGGCTACGGCGCAACTGTTTTTTCTGGATTCAGACCTTAGCCCCGAGGGTCTGCTGGATGTTCTGGACCACCCTCGCATCGAGGCAGGTCTTCCTGGCCAAGTCGGCCAGGTAGGCCACTTCCTGGGGGGTATCTCCGGGTTGGGGATGGCAGCAGCGAAGGCGTCGAGATCCAGGAGCTGGCGCAGTTCCTTCATGATCCAGGCCTCCGTATCCCCGGTCATGCCGGCCTCCTTGAGCTTGCCGACGATGCGTGTGATCTCATCCGCACTCACCTCCCCGTCCGCCTTGACGGCGTTGATCATCCCCTTGATGACAAATTCCGCGGTGTTCGCCAACACCTGGTGGTCCACCGAGGTCTGGGGCGTCGTCATACCGACCGGTACCGCGCTGCCGCTGAACACCGGCGCTGACCCACCCTCGGCCCCTTGGCCGGCACTGGTCAGGGCCTTGTAGGCGATGCCCGCGAGCATCGCCAGGGCCTCGCCCTTGATGGCGCCGGAGACTGAACTGCTGCCGCCGCCCAGCAGGGACCCGAGCACGGCGCCGAGACCGGCCGCCTGCGCGGGGTTCTAGGCGGCGTTGCCCAGAGTGGTCTTGGCGGTCTCAAGGACCTTGTCCAAAATGCCACCCGCCCCGCTCTGGCTGCTGACCTTGTTGCCGATATTTTCCTATAGGTCTTTGATGACGTTGCCGATCCGCTCACCGCCGGAGGGGAACATGGTGTGGAACATGGTGTTCTGGATGAAGGAACCGACGAGTTCGCTTAGGTTTGCCATAGGTCTCTCCGCTCTTGTGGTTTAGTCGATAGCTCAGCGCGATAGCCCAGCGGACATTGCGCCGTCGCAACCCCTTTTTCAGCGTTACCCGAAATGAAAATGCACCGGGTCGCCCGGCCCGAGCCCCAGCACCCGATTGGCCCGCCCTTGGTTGACCGCGATCTCGACCAGGCCTAGGGCGTTTCCGTGCCAGAACGCCTGCCCGGGGGGCGCACTCACAGAAAGTGCAGGCATATGCAAGCGTTCGCCCGGCCGCGCGCAGTAGTGGCCCGGGCGGAGCGCCGGGCGCGCGCAACCCACACATCAGGTTGCCATAGGCATCGACATAGACCACCACGGGCAAGTCGTCGGCCCATTCGGCACCAATGAGAGAATCCGCATGCAGGTCAGTGAGCGGCACGGCCTCGCCGCGGCACAGGGCGGCGGCAACCGGGGCAAACCAATCACGCCCGTGAAAGCTGTTCCAGGTCCATGGGGGTTGCCAGTCGATGCGCCGCGGGCGGGGGCGCTCCGCGCGATCTGGCTTAAGAGCTCGTTGTCCGGACCGATGGACAGGTCGCCACAGGCCGCCAGGACCAGCCCCAGACACTCGCCTCCCACACTGGGGTTCACCACACAAGGTAGAGGGTGCCACGGGGCATATCGCGCACGAGCGCGGGCAGGAGATAGACTGCCAGGTCCGGACGAAAGGGCGGCAGATCCTGCACCAGGTCGATGACCGGTGCACCTGAAAACAGGCTCGCGATCCGCGTCATCACCTGGCCGACATAGATGCCAGCACCGAAGTCGGTTACCAACGTGAGACGTTGGATGGAGGTTGCGTTCATCCTGGAAAGAGAGATTAGCGATCAGCCGTCAGCTATAGATGCATGAGCGCCTTGCAGGCCGATTTGGAGCCTCTGGCGCCGCCCGGTGGTGACCCATCCGGTGCCAAGAAGATCTTGAAACTCAAAGCTGAAGGCTGTTAGCTGACCACTCGTTAACAAAAAACCTGGCAGCGCCATGCTTTCTGCGTCCAGCATGAACCGCCGGTTCAATCCTCGTCGGCCTCGGCGGCCGACGTGCGTTCTGGCCGGCCAACCAGCTCCACATAGGCCATCGGGGCGGCATCTCCAGCCCGGAAACCACACTTGAGGATGCGCAGGTAACCGCCCGGGCGCGCCTGGTAACGGGGTCCCAGTTCGACGAACAACTTGCCCACGACCTCCTTATCGCGCAATCGGGCAAACGCCAAGCGGCGCGTGTGGACCGAGTCGATCTTGGACAGGGTGATCAATGGCTCGGCGACGCGGCGCAGTTCCTTGGCTTTGGGTAGGGTGGTCTGGATCAGTTCGTGCCGAAATAGGGACGCGGCCATGTTACGGAACATCGCCTCGCGGTGCGAACTCGTTCTATTTAGGTGCCTTCCGGCTTTGCGGTGACGCATGATCCGTAATCCCGGTATCTGTTAGCGAATACTCAGTTCGTCGATGTTCTCAGGGGGCCAGTTCTCCAGGCGCATCCCCAGCGACAAACCACGAGTGGCAAGGACATCCTTGATCTCAGTCAAGGACTTCTTGCCGAGATTCGGCGTCTTCAGCAACTCCACTTCGGTGCGCTGGATCAGATCGCCGATCAGATAAATGTTCTCCGCCTTGAGACAATTGGCAGAACGCACCGTCAGTTCCAGATCGTCCACCGGGCGCAACAGGATCGGGTCGATCGCAGGCCCCTGCGGCACCTCTTGGACGACACCGTCCGACGGCGCCCCGGGCTCCAAGGCCACGAAACTGGCCAGTTGATTTTGGAGAATCTGGGCGGCCCGCTGGATCGCCGTCTTCGGATCGATGGTCCCGTTGGTCTCCAGATCGATCACCAGACGGTCGAGGTCGGTCCGTTGCTCCACTCGCGCCGACTGCACCTCAATAGACACACGTCGCATGGGGCTGAACGAAGCGTCCAGGGGCAAGTGTCCGATCGGCCGGTCCTCAGTTCCATCTATGTCGCGCTGGGTCGTCGCCTCGTAGCCGATACCCCGGCGCACCGTCAGAGTCATACTGAGTTCCGCATCCGTCGTGATGTTGGCGATCACGAGCCCCGGGTTGGCAATGACGCCAGAATGCCCCAGGTCGATATCCGCCGCGGTCACGGTACCCGGCCCCTTCTTGTCCAAAGCAAAGATGGCCTCATCCTTGCCATTCAGTGAAATGGCCAGGTTCTTGAAGTTTAGCAAAATTTCAAGTACATCTTCCTGGACGCCCGGCAGGGTGGTGTACTCGTGGAGTACACCGTTGATCTTCACCTCGGTCACGGCGCAACCGGACATGGACGACAGGAGTATGCGTCGCAACGCGTTCCCCAGTGTATGCCCAAAGCCCCGCTCCAGGGGCTCAAGAGACACCCGCGCATGATTCAGACTGCCGTCGACCGGTTCGACCTGAACAATCCGCGGACGTAGAAACTCGCCGATAGCTTCAGTCATTCGGTACCCCCTTGTGGAGTTACTCCTTACTTGGAGTACAGCTCGACGATCAGCGATTCATTGATGTCAGCAGGCAGGTCGGAGCGATCCGGAACACGCTTGAAAACACCCTTCAGGCCCTTGGTATCGACCTCTACCCAGTCGGGAAAGCCGTACTGCTCGGCCAAGGCCAGGGCGTTTTGCACCCGCACCTGTTTCTTCGCGGCCTCGCGGACCTCCACCGCATCCTCCGGACCCACCGGATAGGACGCCACGTTCACTACCCGCGCGTTGACGAGGATACACTTGTGGGAGACGAGTTGCCGCGCCTCGGCTCGGGTCGAACCGAAACCCATCCGAAACACGACGTTATCAAGACGACGCTCGAGCATCTGCAACAGGTTCTCACCGGTCGCACCCTTCGACTGCGCTGCCTTCATGTAATAGTTGCGGAACTGCCGCTCCAACAACCCGTAAATCCGGCGCACCTTCTGTTTCTCGCGCAACTGGACACCGTAATCCGAGAGGCGCCGCCGACGGTCTCCGGTCTGACCGGGCTGCTTCTCGATGTTGCACTTGGTATCAAGCGCGCGCGCCCGACTCTTAAGGGAAAGATCGGCACCCTCGCGCCGCGCCAATTTGCAGGTTGGGCCTGTATAACGTGCCATTTCTTATAGCTCCCTCAGACGCGCCGCTTCTTTGGCGGGCGACAGCCGTTGTGCGGGATCGGTGTCACGTCAGTGACACTGGTGATCTTAAAACCGGCATTGTTGAGTGCGCGCACCGCGGACTCGCGCCCGGGGCCGGGGCCCTTCACATTCACATCCAGATTGCGCACGCCGTATTCCTTGACCGCTTGACCGGCCTTATCGGCCGCAACCTGGGCTGCAAACGGGGTGCTCTTGCGCGATCCACGGAACCCTGATCCACCTGAGGTCGCCCATACGAGCGCATTCCCCTGCCGATCAGTGATCGTGATGATGGTGTTATTGAAAGAGGCATGGACGTGGGCAACCCCATCCGCCACCTGCTTCCGGACCTTTTTCTTTACGGTACGAGTCGGTTTAGCCATTCGCCTTTACCAGCCGGAGCGCATCATCTGCGCGGCCTTAACGCTTGATGGGACGCCGCGGCCCCTTGCGGGTCCGGGCGTTGGTACGGGTCCGCTGGCCACGCAACGGCAGCCCGCGACGATGACGGATGCCGCGGTTGCAGCCTAGGTCCATCAAGCGCTTGATGTTCATTGAGAACTCGCGCCGGAGATCACCTTCGACGGTGTATTTCGCCACCTCGCCGCGAAGCTTATCCACTTCCTCCTCAGAGAGTCTCTGGACCTTGGTGGCACGCGATACGCCCGCGGCATCGCAGATTTCGCCGGCCCGCACCCGGCCAATACCGAAGATCGCGGTCAACGCGATCACTGTGTGCTTTTTTTCTGGAATATTAACGCCGGCTATACGGGCCATGGCTCGAAACCCTCAAGTCCTGGATGCGGAGCGGTAAACCACATATCATAACAGAAGTCTGACCGGAGTCAACGGGGCGATCATCAACCCTGGCGCTGCTTGTGCCGCGGGTCTTTGCAGATGACCCGCACAACCCCATTTCGCCGCACGATCTTGCAGTTGCGACACAGCTTCTTAACCGATGCTCGTACTTTCATTGCCTTCTCCTAAGGATTCATTCACCTCGCAGGGCAGAGGCCAGGACCGCTGCTGCGGCTTGCCGTCACGCACTGCCGACGCAGAGGACACCGCCGCCGGATCATCCGGCGCCGACGGCGCGCTGACCCAGCCCGGCCCCGGGCACGGGCTGAATCAGCGAGTGGTTAGCGCAACATTCCAGCGCCTGGCGCCTTCAGGTTCGCCTTTTTCATCAAGCCTTCATACTGATGGGACATAAGATGGGCCTGAACCTGGGCCATAAAGTCCATGATCACGACCACCACGATCAACAGCGAGGTACCGCCGAAGTAGAAAGGGACGTGATAACCGACAATCAGAAACTCCGGCAACAGACAGACGGCGGTGATATAGATGGCCCCCAGCGCGGTCAGCCGGGTCATAACGGTGTCGATATACTTGGCGGTCTGCTCGCCGGGTCGGATACCCGGGATAAATGCACCAAAACGCTTGAGGTTATCTGCGGTCTCGCGCGCGTTGAATACGAGAGCCGTGTAAAAGAAACAGAAGAAGATGATTGCTGAGGAGTAGAGGATCACGTAAATCGGCTCTCCCGGGGAGAGTTTTGCCGTGATGTCCGATATCCAGCGCAACTTCTCGTCGTTCGCAAACCACTGCCCAAGGGTACCGGGAAAGAGCAGGATGCTGGAGGCGAAGATCGGCGGAATCACGCCTGCCATGTTGATCTTCAACGGCAGGTGTGTACTCTGCGCCTGCATGAGCTTGCGCCCCTGCTGCCGCCGTGCGTAGTTGACGGTTATCCGCCGTTGCGCACGCTCCACGAACACCACAAAGGCGGTCACCCCGACCACCATGGCGAACATGACCAGCACGGCCATGGGGTTCATCTCGCCATTTTCCACCAGCACCAGCGTGCCGCCAAGCGCAGCGGGCAGTCCCGCGACGATGCCGGAGAAGATGATCATCGAAATCCCGTTGCCCACGCCGCGCTCCGTAATCTGCTCACCCAGCCACATCAGGAACATGGTCCCGGTGACGAGAGACACCGTGGCGGTAAAAACGAAACCGACGCCGACCTGCGTGACGAGCGAAGTACCGCCGGCAGTCTGCCCTTGCAGGGCCATCGAGATGCCCAGCGCCTGGAAGGACGCGAGCACGACCGTCCCATATCGGGTGTATTGGGTGATATTGCGTCGTCCCTGTTCGCCCTCCTTCTTCAACTGTTCGAGCTGCGGGATCACGGACGTCATCAATTGCACGATGATCGACGCCGAGATATAAGGCATGACCCCCAGCGCAAACAGGCTGGCGCGTTGCAACGCCCCCCCGGAAAACATGTTGAACATGTCCAGGATCGAGCCCTTATTCTGCTCGAACAGCATCGCCAGCGCGTGAGGGTTCACCCCCGGAACCGGAATGAAGGTGCCGATGCGATACACCAGCAGCGCCCCGACCAGGAAAAGCAGGCGCTGCTTCAGTTCAGTCAGAGGCCCCATCCCAGCGAGTGCTTGTACCATCGATGAGGGGTTTTTTGCCATCCGAAGGGATCCTGATTATTCCTCGACCTTGCCGCCGGCAGCCTCAATCGCGGCGCGGGCACCCTTGGTAACGCCGATACCGCGCACCGTGAGCGCCCGTTCGACGGCACCGGAAACGATGATCTTGCCCCCCGTGGTCGAACGCTTGATCAGACCGGCCCGCAGGAGCGCCGCCAGGTCCACGACCTCACCCTTAATACGACCGAGTTCGCCCAGGCGAATCTCTTCAAAGGTCGACACGGCCCGGGAACGAAACCCGACCTTGGGAAGGCGACGCTGCAAGGGCATCTGGCCGCCCTCGAAACCCACCTTGTGGTAACCCCCGGCGCGGGATTTCTGCCCCTTATGGCCGCGACCGCCGGTCTTACCGAGGCCGCTGCCGATGCCGCGACCGCGGCGCTTGGCGGGGGCCTTGCTTCCGGCGTCGGGCTTTAGTTCATTGAGACGCATCTGCGGCCTCCTCGACAACCTTGACCATATAGGAGACGGCGTTAACCATGCCGCGGGTGCATGCACTGTCCTCAACCGCCGCCACCTGGTGCATCCGCCGCAACCCCAGGCCGCGCACGCAGGCCTGGTGGGTGGCTAATCGTCCGTGCATGCTGCGCACGAGTGTGACCTTCATCATCTTCTTATCAGGTATGTTCGTTGGCATTGCCTACCCCAGGATTTGCTCGACCGTCTTGCCGCGCTTGGCGGCAATGGTCTCAGGATCATTCATTCCCTTGAGACCCGCGACAGTGGCGCGCACCACATTGATCGGATTGTTGGTGCCAATGCACTTAGCGAGTACGTTCGCCACCCCCAGCACCTCGAAGACAGCGCGCATCGCACCGCCGGCGATGATCCCGGTGCCGTCGGAGGCGGGCATCATGAACACCTTCGCCGCGCCGTGCCGACCCTGCAGCGGATACTGCAAGGTGGTGCCCCGGAGTTTGACGTCGATCATGTCCTTACGGGCGCTCTCCATAGCCTTCTGAATCGCGACCGGCACCTCACGGGCCTTGCCTCGCCCATAGCCGACTCGGCCTTTGCCGTCGCCGACCACCGTCAGCGCGGCGAATCCGAACTGGCGGCCGCCCTTGACTACCTTGGCGACACGGTTAACCGCCACCAGTTTTTCCAGAAGGCCATCGCCTTCCGGCTTAGGATTGAAGTTTGACATGGTACAGCCCCTAGAATTTCAGTCCGCCCTCGCGGGCAGCGTCGGCGAGCGCCTTCATGCGCCCGTGATAACGGAACCCGGAGCGGTCGAACGCCACCTTTTCGATTCCCTTGGACAGCGCACGCGCTGCGATCGCTTTGCCGATGGTTGCCGCAGCGCCCGCGTTACCCTTATGCCCCTGGATCGACTGGCGGAAATCCTTTTCAACCGTGGATGCGCTGACGAGCACCTTATCCCCTTCCGGGGCGATGATCTGCGCGTAGATGTGTTGCGGGGTGCGGTGAACGCACAGCCTATACTCACCCAGTTCGCGAATCTTGGCGCGAGTACGAGTCGCCCGACGCAACCGAGCATGTTTTTTGTCCATTCGCTATACCCCTTATTTCTTCTTGGCTTCCTTACGCAGGATATCCTCGTCTGCGTAACGAACACCCTTACCTTTATAGGGCTCCGGTGGCCGGTAGGCGCGGATCTCAGCCGCCACCTGACCCACCCGCTGGCGATCAGCCCCACTGACGATGATCTCCGTCTGCGTCGGGGTCACGATGGTGATGCCCGCCGGGACCGAATAGTCTACCGGATGCGAGAACCCAAGGCTCAGCGTCAACACTTCGCCCTTGGCCACAGCACGATAGCCGACC
The DNA here is from genome assembly GCA_016292295.1 of Candidatus Thiodictyon intracellulare. GTDB lineage: Bacteria > Pseudomonadota > Gammaproteobacteria > Chromatiales > Chromatiaceae > Thiodictyon > Thiodictyon intracellulare. Next base: position 9,044 of record JADNEJ010000568.1, on the reverse strand, counting down.
CCGACCAGGGTCAATTTGCGTGAAAACCCGGTACTGCAGCCGATCACCATGTTGTTGAGGACGGCGCGGGTGGTCCCCGCCATGGCCCAGGCACCTGCCTGATCCTCGGCCGGCGCGACGGATAGGATACGGTCGTCAAGCGCGACCGTGACCGTGGGGCAAACAGTCCACTCCAGGGAGCCCTTGCTGCCCTCGACCTTCACAGACTGACCAGTCAATTGCACCGTGATCCCCTTGGGGACGGTAATCGGGGCCTTTGCGACGCGTGACATAGCTTTTCCCCCTACGCCACAAAGGCGATGATTTCGCCGCCGTGACCAGCCTGGCGGGCTGCACGGTCGGTCATCAACCCCTGGGAGGTGGAGACGATCGCCACGCCCAGTCCGGCCCATACCCGGGGCAGTTCCCCATGACTACGGTAGATGCGAAGCCCGGGCCGGGATACGCGCTTCAAGAACTCAATCACGGGCTTGCCGCGATAGTACTTGAGCTTGACGACCAGTTGCGCCTTGCAACCATTGCACTCGACCTGCACGTCGACGATATAACCTTCCTCTTTTAGCAAGTTCGCAATGGCGAGCTTTTTTTTAGAGGACGGCATCAAGATCGTGATCTTGCCGCGCTGCTGGCCGTTGCGAATGCGTGTCAGCATGTCCGCAATCGGATCCGACATACTCATTTGCTGCTCCTAAGAACACGGTTGTTGGTCAGGCCACCATAAGGGTGCGATACCAGAGATTCCTATGGCGATCCGCGAGGCGCCCCGCGCAGTGGCGCGGTCTTACCAACTCGCCTTGACGACACCCGGCACATCGCCGCGCATCACGGCCTCGCGCAGCTTATTGCGCGAGAGACCGAATTTCCGATAGACCGCGTGCGGCCGGCCGGTGATCCGACAGCGCAACATCTGACGCGTCGGACTGGCATCACGCGGCAGCTTTTGCAGCTTCGCGAGCGCCTCATCGATCTGCTCAGGAGTCGCTTTGCGGTCGTTGATCACGGCCTTGAGTGCGGCTCGCTTGGGGGCGAACTTGGCAGCGATCTCACTACGCCGCTGGTCACGGACGATCATGCTGGTCTTAGCCATCGTGTTTCCTTGAGTACCGACCGCATCAGTTGCGGAAAGGGAAATTGAACGCCTCAAGGAGGGCACGGGCCTCCTTGTCAGTGCGCGCCGAGGTGGTGATCGTAATGTCGAGACCGCGCAAGGCGTCGATCTTGTCGTAGTCGATCTCCGGAAACATGATCTGTTCCTTCACGCCCATGGAATAGTTGCCGCGTCCGTCGAAGGATTTTCCGCTCAGCCCGCGAAAGTCACGGATACGGGGGATGGCGATATTGATCAGCCGATCCAGAAACTCGTACATCCGCTCGCGGCGCAGGGTCACCTTGCAACCGATCGGCCAACCATCACGGATCTTGAAGGCGGCGACCGACAGCCGCGCCTTGGTCACGATCGGCTGCTGCCCGGCAATGGCACGCATGTCGCCGACCGCAAAATCCATGACCTTCTTGTCGGCGATAGCCTCGCCGACACCCATGTTCAGGGTGATTTTTTCGATCCGCGGCACCTGCATGACACTGTGGAAGCCGAATTTCTCCTTTAGCTCACCGACAATGCGCTCGCGGTATACAGTCTGCAATCTGGACATTTCGCTACCTACTCATTCCAAGGCCGGGCGGGGACGTGGGACTCAGACGTCGACCACTTCGCCATTCGATTTGAACACCCGGACCTTGCGGCCGTCGTCGAGGACTTTGAATCCCACACGATCGCCGGCACCCTTCTGCGGGTTATAGACCGCGACATTGGAAACCTGCAGCGGCATCTCTTTGTCAATGATTACCCCCGCCTGGCCCTTCTGGGGATTGGCTTTTTGGTGCTTCTTGACCATGTTCACGTTCTCGACCAGGACCAGGTCATCGGCGAGCATCTTGAGGATGGTACCCCGCTTGCCCTTGTCCCGTCCGGTGATGACGATCACGTCATCGCCTTTCTTGATTTTTTGCATGGCAGCCGCTCCTTACAGCACTTCGGGTGCGAGTGAAATGATCTTCATGAATCGCTCGCCGCGCAGTTCGCGCGTCACGGGCCCGAAGATACGGGTTCCGATGGGTTGGAGCTGGTTGTTGAGGAGCACCGCCGCATTACCATCGAAGCGGATAGCCGACCCGTCTGGCCGCCGTACACCTTTACGGGTACGCACCACCACCGCGTGGTAAACATCGCCTTTTCCGCGAGGCGCCCCGCGCAGTGGCGCGGTCTTACCAACTCGCCTTGACGACACCCGGCACATCGCCGCGCATCACGGCCTCGCGCAGCTTATTGCGCGAGAGACCGAATTTCCGATAGACCGCGTGCGGCCGGCCGGTGATCCGACAGCGCAACATCTGACGCGTCGGACTGGCATCACGCGGCAGCTTTTGCAGCTTCGCGAGCGCCTCATCGATCTGCTCAGGAGTCGCTTTGCGGTCGTTGATCACGGCCTTGAGTGCGGCTCGCTTGGGGGCGAACTTGGCAGCGATCTCACTACGCCGCTGGTCACGGACGATCATGCTGGTCTTAGCCATCGTGTTTCCTTGAGTACCGACCGCATCAGTTGCGGAAAGGGAAATTGAACGCCTCAAGGAGGGCACGGGCCTCCTTGTCAGTGCGCGCCGAGGTGGTGATCGTAATGTCGAGACCGCGCAAGGCGTCGATCTTGTCGTAGTCGATCTCCGGAAACATGATCTGTTCCTTCACGCCCATGGAATAGTTGCCGCGTCCGTCGAAGGATTTTCCGCTCAGCCCGCGAAAGTCACGGATACGGGGGATGGCGATATTGATCAGCCGATCCAGAAACTCGTACATCCGCTCGCGGCGCAGGGTCACCTTGCAACCGATCGGCCAACCATCACGGATCTTGAAGGCGGCGACCGACAGCCGCGCCTTGGTCACGATCGGCTGCTGCCCGGCAATGGCACGCATGTCGCCGACCGCAAAATCCATGACCTTCTTGTCGGCGATAGCCTCGCCGACACCCATGTTCAGGGTGATTTTTTCGATCCGCGGCACCTGCATGACACTGTGGAAGCCGAATTTCTCCTTTAGCTCACCGACAATGCGCTCGCGGTATACAGTCTGCAATCTGGACATTTCGCTACCTACTCATTCCAAGGCCGGGCGGGGACGTGGGACTCAGACGTCGACCACTTCGCCATTCGATTTGAACACCCGGACCTTGCGGCCGTCGTCGAGGACTTTGAATCCCACACGATCGCCGGCACCCTTCTGCGGGTTATAGACCGCGACATTGGAAACCTGCAGCGGCATCTCTTTGTCAATGATTACCCCCGCCTGGCCCTTCTGGGGATTGGCTTTTTGGTGCTTCTTGACCATGTTCACGTTCTCGACCAGGACCAGGTCATCGGCGAGCATCTTGAGGATGGTACCCCGCTTGCCCTTGTCCCGTCCGGTGATGACGATCACGTCATCGCCTTTCTTGATTTTTTGCATGGCAGCCGCTCCTTACAGCACTTCGGGTGCGAGTGAAATGATCTTCATGAATCGCTCGCCGCGCAGTTCGCGCGTCACGGGCCCGAAGATACGGGTTCCGATGGGTTGGAGCTGGTTGTTGAGGAGCACCGCCGCATTACCATCGAAGCGGATAGCCGACCCGTCTGGCCGCCGTACACCTTTACGGGTACGCACCACCACCGCGTGGTAAACATCGCCTTTCTTGACCTTGCCCCGCGGGATCGCATCCTTGACGGTCACCTTGATCACATCGCCGATGGCGGCGTAGCGTCGATGCGAGCCGCCGAGCACCTTGATGCACATGACGTTCCGGGCGCCGCTGTTGTCGGCGACGCTCAGATGAGTTTGCATCTGAATCATTATTCTCTACCTAGTGTTGCTGATGGCGACGGCCGCATACCACGAAGACCCGCGGCTGCAAGGCAGGGGCGCAGGGTCCCTAGCGGGCCTTCTCGACCATTTCGAGCAGACGCCAGCATTTTGTCTTTGACAAAGGCCGGCACTGCTCCACCCGCACCAGATCACCTTCGCCGCAGGCGTTGGCCTCGTCATGGGCGTGAATCTTAGTCGAGCGGGTCAGGAACTTGCCGTACAGGGGGTGCTTCACCCGCCGCTCGATCAACACGGTGATCGTCTTGTCCATCGCGCTGCTGACTACGCGTCCGCTGAGGGTCCGGTTGATCTCTGTTTCGTCGCTCATGATTTCGCGCTCGCCTGCAATTCTGTCATCACCGTCTTGATCCGAGCGATCTCATGGCGTACGGCCCGCATCAGGGAGGGCCTGGTAAATTGCCCCATACCCCGCTGCATACGCAAATTGAACTGCTCGCGCAGGAGACCCTCGAGTTGCTCCTGAAGCGTCTCGGGGGTCTTAGTCCGAAGCTCTTTCGCCTTCATCACAGAATCGTCCGTCGCTCAAAGGTGGTCTGGATCGGCAGCTTAGCCGCCGCCAGGGTAAAGGCTTCACGGGCCAAGTCTTCGCTGATCCCCTCGATTTCGTAGAGAACTTTGCCGGGTTGAATCAGTGCAACCCAGTACTCCACGTTACCCTTGCCCTTACCCATACGAACTTCCAAGGGCTTCTTCGACACCGGCTTGTCCGGGAAGATGCGAATCCATAGCTTGCCGCCGCGTTTTACCTTGCGGCTGATCGCGCGACGCGCGGCCTCGATCTGGCGGGCAGTCAGGCGACCGCGACCGATCGCCTTGAGTCCGAACTCGCCGAACGAAACCCGGTTGCCGCTCTGGGCCAAACCGCGATTGCGCCCGGTCTGTTGCTTTCGGTACTTGGTGCGTTTCGGTTGCAGCATGACTTAACCCTTTTCCCGTTCCCGTTCCCGGCGCGCGGGCTGCTTGACGATTGGCTCTTCGGGGAGTTGATCGCCGAACACCTCACCCTTGAAGATCCAAACCTTGACCCCGAGCACCCCGTAGGTGGTGCGGGCCTCGGCGAAGCCGTAGTCGATATCAGCGCGCAGGGTGTGCAACGGTACCCGCCCTTCACGCGCCCACTCGTTACGTGCGATTTCGGCGCCGTTCAAGCGACCGGCAACGGCGACCTTGATGCCTTCAGCACCCAGGCGCATCGTATTCTGCAGAGCGCGCTTGACGGCTCGCCGGAACATGATGCGACGCTCCAACTGCTGGGCAATGCCCTCAGCGACCAGCTGGGCGTCGAGTTCCGGCTTGCGGATTTCTTCGATGCTGATATGCACCGGAACCCCGAGTATCGCCGAAACCTTGCCGCGAAGTTTGTCGATATCTTCACCCTTCTTGCCGATTACCACACCAGGCCGCGCCGTGTGTATGGTAATATGAGCATTCTTAGCGGGGCGGTTGATCTGGATGCGGCTCACGGAGGCACTCGCCAATTCCTTCTTCAGGAAGGCACGCACCGCGAGATCCTTGTTGAGCATGTCCGCGTAGTCACGCGTGTTGGCATACCACTTGGACGTCCAATCTTTGACGATGCCCAAGCGGAAGCCGATCGGATGAACTTTCTGTCCCATACTGGTCCCCTGGCCCCTTAGGCTTCCGCCACCGTCAAGGTGATATGACTGGTCCGCTTCATAATGCGATTGGCGCGCCCCTTGGCACGCGGCATGATTCGCTTCATCGTCGGCCCTTCGTTGACCTGGATCGACTCGACTCGTAGGTTATCGATGTCCGCGCCCGCGTTGTGCTCAGCATTCGCGATCGCGGACTCGAGCACCTTCTTGATCAACGCGGCACCCTTCTTGGTGCTGAAGGCGAGGGTGTTGAGTGCCTGCTCGACGTGTTGACCGCGAATCTGGTCAGCGACAAGCCGCGCCTTTTGCGCTGATATTCTGGCGTATTTCAATTTTGCTTCGTCTTGCATCTCAGACACTCCGGCTACTTCTTCTTCGCCTTCTTGTCGGCGGCGTGACCCCGGTAGGTCCGGGTGAGCGCGAATTCGCCGAGCTTGTGGCCGATCATGTTTTCGTTGACGAGCACCGGGATGTGCTGACGTCCGTTATGGACCGCGATGGTCAGACCTACCATCTCTGGGAGGACCATGGAGCGGCGCGACCAGGTCTTAATCGGGCGCTTGCTGTTTTGCGCGACCGCCTCTTCCACCTTCTTCGCCAGGTGGTGGTCGATAAATGGTCCCTTTCTAACTGAACGTGGCACTTCAGAACCTCGTCTTGCTTACTTGCGGGTTTACTTACGGCCGCGACGGCGCACAATCATGCCGTCCGTCCGCTTGTTCTTACGCGTCTTGTAGCCCTTCGTCGGCACGCCCCAGGGGGTTACCGGATGACGGCCACCGGAAGTACGACCTTCGCCGCCGCCGTGGGGATGGTCGACCGGGTTCATGACAACACCACGAACCGTCGGGCGGACCCCACGCCAACGGGCCGCACCCGCCTTGCCGAGCTTGCGGAGATTGTTCTCCGTGTTGCCTACCTCACCGATCGCCGCCCTGCAGTCGGCATGAACCTTTCTCATCTCGCCGCTGCGCAAGCGCAGCGTCGCATACTCGCCTTCACGGGCAACCAATTGCGCCAAGGCCCCGGCCGAGCGCGCCAATTGCGCCCCTTTACCCGGCCGCAGCTCGATACAGTGCACCTGAGCACCCACCGGGACATAGCGCAGCGGCATACAATTGCCCACACTAATCGGTGCACCCTCACCGGACTGTACGCGCCCACCGGTCTTGAGTCCCTTGGCGGCGATTATGTAACGACGCTCGCCATCGGCATACTTGAGCAGGGCCAAATGGGCACTACGATTCGGGTCATACTCCAACCGCTCAACCACCGCGATGATTCCGTCCTTTTGGCGCTTGAAATCGACGATCCGGTAGCGCTGCTTATGGCCGCCGCCCTGATGGCGCACCGTGATGCGCCCTTGGTTGTTGCGCCCGCCATGGCGGGTCTGATTCTCAACCAAGGGGTGGTAAGGGGCGCCCTTGTGCAGGTCCGGTGACACCACCCTGACGACAAACCGGCGTCCGGGAGAGGTCGGTTTAGACTTTACGATTGGCATGTTGGTCTATCCGCTTGATCCGGCTTTTGTCCGGGTTAGTGGGGCCGGGCTCAAGCACCGACGCCGAAATCGATGTTGTAGCCGGGCTTCAACCGGACATACGCCTTGCGCCAGTCCTGACGCCGGCCGAGGCGCTTACCGACGCGCTTTTCTTTGCCTTTGACGTTGACCACTTGGACGCCCGCCACCTCGACCTCGAACATCAGTTCGACCGCACGGCCGATCTCACGCTTATCGGCGTCGGTAACGACGCGGAAGCCGTACTGGTCGTCATCTGCAATCCTGGCAGTCTTCTCCGACACCAGGGGCCCCAACAGGACCTTCATCAGCCGTTCTTTGTTCTGGCCAAGGTTCATGACAGACGCTCCTCCAGCTTGCGGACAGCCGCCTGCGTGGCGACCACGGTCTCAAAGGCCATCAAGCTGACCGGGTCCACTTCCTGGGCGGACATAACGTCCACGCCCGGGAGGTTGCGTGCTGCCAGATACAGATTCTCATCAAGTTCGTCGGTTATAATCAGGCAATCAATCACCGCGAGCCCCTTCAGCAGTCCGAGCAGTTCCTTTGTCTTGGGCGCGGCAACCGCGAAGTCCCCGACCACGAGCAACCGCTCGGAGCGGGCCAACTCAGAAAGGATCGAGCAGACAGCGCCACGATACATCTTGCGGTTGACCTTTTGGGTGTAATCTCGCGACCGGGCCGCGAAGGTCACGCCGCCGTGGCGCCACAGTGGACCGCGCGAAGTACCGGCCCGGGCACGCCCTGTGCCCTTCTGGCGCCATGGTTTTTGCCCCCCACCGGAGACTTCAGCGCGCGTCTTTTGGGCACTGGTACCGGAGCGCGCCCCGGCGAGATAAGCAGTGACGACTTGGTGGATCAGTCCGGTCTTCAGCTCGACGCCGAACACGGCATCCGAGACCTCAACCCTGGCACCACCGGCGTCATTTCGAATCACGAGATCCATGACTATTTGCCCTTGTTCTTGTACTTCACAGACGGCGCCACGACCAAGCGACCGCCGGTGGGGCCAGGCACGCCGCCGCGGATCAGCAGCAGGTTACGTTCGGCATCCACTCGCACAACCTCGAGACTCTGCTGGCAGCGGGTCACCGCACCAAGGTGGCCGGCCATCTTCTTGCCTTTCCAGACCCGGCCCGGGGATTGGTTCTGACCAATGGAGCCCGGCGCCCGGTGCGAGACCGAGTTGCCGTGGGTGGCGTCCTGAGTGCGGAAGTGGTGGCGCCGCACTCCGCCGGAGAAGCCGCGGCCCTTGGTCACGCCGCGCACGTCCACCATCTGCCCCGGGGTGAAGATCCCGACCGAGATCTCCTGCCCGACCGCAAGCTCCGCACCCTCGTCGCCTTCCAGGCGAAACTCGCCCAGACACTCGCCGGCCTCGACACCGGCCTTGGCGTAATGTCCAGCCATCGGCTTGGTCACACGCGACGCTCTGCGGGTCCCGAACGCCACCTGGACGGCACGATAGCCGTCGGTGTCCTTGATCTTGACCTGGCTTACCCGGTTCGGCGGAACCTCGACCACCGTCACCGGGATGTTTTCCCCGGCCTCTGTAAAGATTCTGGTCATGCCGGCTTTACGCCCGATCACTCCAATCGTCATGATTCCGCCCTCAGCTCAGCTTGATCTGGACGTCGACGCCCGCCGCCAGATCCAGTTTCATCAGCGCATCGACGGTCTTGTCGGTAGGATCGACAATATCCATCAGGCGCTTATGGGTACGCAGTTCGTATTGGTCACGCGCGTCCTTGTTGACGTGGGGAGAGACCAATACGGTCCAGCGCTCTTTCTTGGATGGCAGAGGTACGGGGCCGCGAACCTGGGCGCCGGTGCGCTTGGCGGTATCGACGATTTCGCGTGCCGACTGATCGATCAGGCGATGGTCGAAGGCCTTCAGGCGTATGCGGATTCTTTGGTTATTCATTGACCTACTCGATGATCTTGGCGACAACGCCGGCGCCGACGGTGCGGCCACCCTCACGGATGGCAAAACGCAGCC
>JADNEJ010000086.1:11754-21687 GCA_016292295.1 Candidatus Thiodictyon intracellulare | reverse complement strand
TCGATCTTGGCCCGCAAAGTTATTCGACGAGGAAATTTTCTTTCGGTCGAAGATCGGCCTTGATCATAATTCTGCCCACCTTGTTCAGTCGCGGCGTCGCCGCTCCCTTGCAGAACATGGTCTTGCGCGCGTAAACCCAACATGGGCTGGCCGGCCTTGGGCGGATTTGTGATCAAGGCCCGAAGATCTATGCGATAAGATCAACAAATTCATCGACTATTTCAACTCATCGACTACTTCAACTACTTCAACTACTTCAATGAAACGATGGCCAAGCCTTTCCGCTGGATATACCAGGGCAAGCCGCTGGCAGCCTAGCTGGAAGTGGTCCGAGCGATTCCATGGCGAGGTACTAGAGCTATCTCATCACCAACTACTGACCACTGACCACTGACCACTATCCATGCTGCTTCTACTGACCGAATGGCTGGCGCGCTTCGAGAGCGGATTTACCGTCTTCCGCTACCTCACGCTGCGCGGGATCCTAGGGACCCTGACCGCGCTCGCCATCTCGCTTCTGGTCGGCCAACCCATGATCCGGCGGCTGCGCGCCTACAAGATCGGCCAGACGGTGCGCGACGATGGCCCGCAAAGCCACCTGAAAAAATCAGGCACGCCCACCATGGGCGGTGCCCTGATCCTGGTGGCGGTCGGCATCAGTACCCTGCTGTGGGCGGATTTGGGTAACCGCTATGTCTGGATCGTGCTGCTGACCACTCTGGCCTTCGGCGCCGTCGGCCTGGTCGATGACTACAAGAAGCTGGTGCTGAAAAACCCACGCGGTCTGGCCGCCCGCTGGAAGTATCTGTGGCAGACGATCTTGGGGCTCACTGCTGCGACGCTTCTCTATGTCACCGCCCAGTCTCCGACCGAGACTGCGCTCCTGGTGCCCTATCTGAAAGACGTTTCCTTCCAACTAGGCCCTTGGTTCATCCTGTTCGCCTATCTCGTCATCGTGGGCGCCAGCAACGCGGTAAACCTCACCGACGGGCTCGACGGGCTCGCCATCATGCCCACGGTCCTGGTGGCTTGGGCCCTGGCGGTCTTTGTCTACGCCGCCGGCCATGCCGAGATCGCGGGCTATCTGCGCATCCCGCACATCAAGGAGGTGGGCGAACTGGTGATCTTCTGCGGTGCCCTGGTCGGGGCCGGGCTCGGTTTTCTCTGGTTCAATGCCTATCCGGCCCAGGTCTTCATGGGCGACGTCGGCGCCCTAGCCCTAGGCGCCGCCCTGGGTCTGGTGGCGGTGGCCGTGCGCCAGGAACTGGTGCTCTTCATCATGGGCGGGATCTTCGTCATGGAGACCATCTCGGTCATGTTGCAGGTCCTGTCCTTCAAGCTCACCGGCAAGCGCATCTTCCGCATGGCGCCGCTGCACCATCACTTCGAGCTCAAGGGCTGGCCGGAACCGCGGGTCATAGTCCGCTTTTGGATCGTGACCGTGGTGCTGGTCCTGATTGGGCTCGCCAGCCTGAAGATTCGTTAGTGGTTAGTGGTTAGTGAATAGTGGAGAGTGACGAGTGACGAGTGGCGAGCAAAAACCAGCGGCAGTTCCGCGTCCCGATGTGGGATCCGGCGCGGATGCCCCGTGTCCGCTCGTCATACCGATCCCGGAACAGGGGAAAGCGGAGCAGCAGAACACTGTCGCCTCTTTCGTACTATCCACTAACCTAAAGACCCTGGTGGTCGGCCTGGGCAAGACCGGCGTCTCCTGCGCCCGCTACCTGCGTTCGCAGGGCGCCTGGGTGGCTGTGACGGACACCCGCGCCGATCCGCCCGGCCTGGAACAGATACGCCGTGAGCTGCCGGAGGTGGCTGTGTTCGTCGGGGGTTTCGACCCCGCGGCCTTCGCCGCGGCCGACCGCTTGGTGGTGAGCCCCGGGGTCCCGATGGCCGCACCGCTGATCCAAGGGGCACTGGCCTGCGGGGCCGAGGTAATCGGCGATGTGGAACTATTCGCCCGGGCGGCGCGCGCCCCGATCTGTGCCATCACCGGTTCCAACGGCAAAAGCACCGCCACGACCCTGCTCGGCCTGATGGCGCGTCGCGCCGGGCGACAGGTCCGGGTCGGCGGGAATCTGGGCGAACCGGTGCTGGACCTGCTCGACGACCAGGCTGATCTATATGTCCTGGAACTGTCAAGCTTTCAACTGGAGACCACCCCTGGGCTGCGGACCCAGGCCGCGGTAGTGCTCAACATCTCACCGGATCACCTGGACCGCTACCCGGACCTGGCCGCCTATAGCGCCGCCAAGGCACGGGTCTACGACCGCACGCGGGTCGCCATCATCAATCGCGACGACCCCGCGGTGGCGGCGATGGTCCGTGCCACGGCGCGCGAGATCGGCTTTACCTTGGGCGTACCGGACGCGGGCGACTATGGGCTGGCATTGAGCGACGGTGACCTGTGGCTGTGCCGAGGCGCGCAGACGCTGCTGCCGGCGGCGCAGGTCCTGATCCCAGGCCGACACAATCTGGCCAACGCCCTGGCCGCACTGGCCTTGGCGGATGCCTGTGGCCTGGCGCTCGACCCCTGCCGGGAGGCCTTGCGGACCTTTCCCGGGCTGGACCACCGCAGCCAGTTGGTGCTCGAGCACGCCGGAGTGCGCTGGTATGACGACTCCAAGGGCACCAACCCGGGGGCCACCGTCGCCGCGCTGGACGGCCTGGTGTCCGCGGGGTCGGATGGCCGGGTGGTGCTGATCGCCGGGGGCGACGGCAAGGGCGCGGATTTCGCCCCGCTAGGGCCGGTAGTAGCCCGCGCCGCGCGCGCCGTGGTCCTGATCGGGCGCGATGCACCCGCCATTGAGCGAGTGCTGCGAGCTCTGGTGCCCCCGGTCCCCCTGGTTTCGGTCAGCGATATGGACGACGCGGTGCGCCGGGCCGCCGACTTGGCCCGCTTCGGGGACGCGGTGCTGCTCTCTCCCGCCTGCGCCAGTTTTGACATGTTCGACAACTACGAGCACCGCGGCCGGGTCTTTGCCGATGCGGTGCGGAGGTTTGCGGCATGAGCGCTGTCGCACCGCAGGCAAGCCGTTCAAGTGTCGCGAGCCGGCGCCGCCGCAGCGAGCGCTCGGCGGCCTTCGACCTCTCGCTCCTGGTAGCAGCCCTGGGGCTCTTGTCATTCGGGTTCGTGATGGTCGCCTCCGCCTCCATGACCATCGGCGACACCTGCTGCAAAGACCCCTTCTTCTTCGTCACGCGCCACACCCTTGCGATGGGTCTGGCCCTGGGCGTTGGCCTGCTGACCTTCACGGTCCCGATAAATTGGTGGGAGCGCATGGGCGCCTGGTTCTTCCTGGGCACGGTCGGGATGCTGATCCTAGTCCTGATCCCTGGGATCGGTCACAACGTCAATGGGGCAACGCGTTGGATCCCCTTGGGACCGCTCAATCTGCAACCCTCGGAGTTCATCAAGCTGTTCGCAGTGATCTATATCTCGGGCTACCTGGTGCGCCACGCCGATGATGTGGCTAACAAGCTGTCGGGCTTCATCCGGCCGATGATCCTGATCGGACTGACTGCCGCTCTGATCCTGAAACAACCGGATTTCGGTACCACCACCGTGATGCTGGCGACCGTGATGGGACTGCTGTTCTTGGGGGGCGTCAGCGTCATGCCCTTCGCCGTCCTGTTCGGCACTGTACTGGTCGGGCTCACCGTGTTGGTCATGACCTCCGAATACCGGATGCGCCGTATCCTGTCCTTCCTCAACCCCTTCGAGGACACCTTTAACTCCGGTTACCAGTTGAGCCAGGCCCTGATCGGCTTCGGACGGGGCGAGTGGCTGGGGGTCGGACTCGGCAACGGCATCCAGAAGCAGTATTTCCTTCCCGAGGCCCACACCGACTTCATCGCCACGGTGATCGCCGAGGAACTGGGCCTGGTGGGCATGCTGGCGATCATCGCCACCTTCGCCTTCATCGCCTGGCGCGCCTTCAGGATCGGCGCTCGCGCCCAGGCGGCCGGAAACCGCTTCGCCGCCTATACCGCCCAAGGGATCGGTCTGTGGCTCGGCCTGCAGGCCTTCGTCAACATCGGGGTCAATTCGGGGATGCTGCCCACCAAGGGGCTGACACTGCCCTTCCTGAGCTACGGCAGCAACAGCCTGATTGTGGTCTGCATGGCCATCGCCATCCTGCTGCGCATCGACGCCACCATTCGCCAGGACGAGGCGGAGTCCAGAAATTCCCGGGAGCTTCCATGGCTGCGTGCATAGGCGTCATGGCCGGCGGTACCGGCGGTCACGTCTTCCCCGCGCTGGCGGTGGCCGACGCCCTGCGCGAGCGGGGCGCCCAGGTCTTCTGGATCGGCACCCGCCGGGGCTTGGAGTCACGCCTGGTCCCCGAGCACGGGTTTGAACTGGAGTGGGTACGGATCGAGGGGCTGCGCGGCAAGGGGATCACCGCGGTCCTGGCCGGCCCGGTGCGCCTGCTTCGCGCCCTGTTGCAGGCGCGCGCGATCCTGCGCCGCCGCCGCCCCGCGGTGGTCCTAGGGATGGGTGGGTTCGTCTCCGGCCCCGGCGCTCTGGCGGCCCGGGCGCTGGGGCTGCCGCTGGTGATCCACGAGCAGAACTCGGTTCCTGGACTGACCAACCAATGGCTCGCGCGTATCGCCAGCCGAGTCTTCGAGGCCTTTCCCGGCAGTTTCCCCCCGGCGCGGCACGCACTGGCGACCGGTAACCCGGTGCGCAGCGACATTACCCAACTGCCGCTGCCCGGGGAGCGCTTCGCCGGCCGGACCGGGCGGGCGCGGTTGCTGGTGCTCGGTGGCTCTCTGGGCGCCAAGGCGCTTAACGAGACCCTGCCCTCGGCCTTGGCCAGACTGCCCGCGCCGTTACGCCCCGAGGTCCGTCACCAGGCCGGCGAGCAGACCCTGGCCATCGCGCGTAGCGCCTATGCGCAGGCCGAGGTCCAGGCCGAGGTCAGCGCTTTCATCAAGGACATGGCGCAGGCCTACGCCTGGGCTGATCTGGTAGTGTGCCGGGCCGGCGCATTGACGGTTTCCGAATTAGCCGCGGCGGGTCTGGGCGCCATCCTGATCCCCTATCCGCACGCGGTGGACGACCACCAGCGCGGCAACGCCAGCTTCCTGGCGGACCATGGTGCGGCGCAACTGATTATCCAACGGGATCTGACCGCAACCCTGTTGTCCGACCTGATCGCCGACCTGCTCGCCGACCGCGGGCGGTTGCTGGCCATGGCCCAAGCGGCCCGTGCCCGTGCCAATCCGGATGCGGTCACCCGTATCGCAGACGCCTGCCTGGAATTAGTGAACAGTGGTTAATGGTCAGTAGTCAGTGATCAGAAGTCCGGATCACCGCTAACCACTAACCACTAACCACTAACCACTAACCACCAGCCAATGAATCCACATCTGAGCCACAGCGCCGCCAACATGGGCCGGGTCCGGCGCCTGCACTTTATCGGTGTGGGCGGGGCCGGGATGAGCGGGATCGCCGAGCTGATGGCCAACCTGGGCTATGAGGTCGCGGGGTCTGACCAGCGCGAGAGTGCGACCACCAAACGGCTGCGCGGCCTGGGGGTGCAGGTCTATATCGGCCACCGCGCCGGCCAGGTAACTGACGCGGATGCGGTCGTGGTATCCACCGCCATCGACGAGTCCAACCCCGAGATCCAGGAAGCTCGTGCCCGGCGTATCCCCGTCGTGCGTCGGGCCGAGATGCTGGCCGAACTGATGCGTTTCTATTACGGGGTCGCGGTCGTCGGGACCCACGGTAAGACCACCACCACCAGCCTGGTGGCGAGTGTGCTTGCGGAAGGCGGGCTCGATCCGACCTTCGTCATCGGCGGCCTGCTCAACAGCGCCGGGGCGAACGCCAAGCTCGGCACCACGAAATATCTGGTGGCAGAGGCCGACGAGAGTGACGCCTCTTTCCTGTATCTCCAGCCCATGGTGTCGATCGTCACCAACATCGACGCCGACCACATGCAGACCTACGGCAACGATTTCCAGCGCCTGCGCAATACCTTCATGGAGTTTCTCCACCACCTGCCCTTCTACGGACTGGCGGTGCTGTGCATCGACGACCCGGAGGTGCGTGCCCTGGAGCCGCGGGTGCCGCGACCGGTGCGTACCTATGGGACCCGCCCGGAGGCTGACGTGCGCGCCGTGGACATCCGTCAGGACGGCCTGCGCATGTTCTTCGAGGTCCGCAGCCGCGAATTGACCACGCCCTTATCCATCGAACTTAACCTGCCCGGCCGCCACAATGTCCTCAATGCTCTGGCCGCCATTGCCGTGGCCCTGGAACTCGGGGTGGACGAGGAGGCAATCCCCCGCGCCCTGGCAGGTTTCCAGGGAGTGGGCCGGCGCTTCGTGGTCACGCAAGTGCAGGATCAGAGCGGCCGCCTACTGACCCTGGTCGACGACTATGGTCACCATCCCCGGGAACTGGCCGCTACCCTGGAGGCCGCGCGCGGCGGTTGGCCCGGCCGACGACTCGTGCTGGTCTTTCAGCCCCATCGCTTTACCCGCACTCAAGAGCAGTTCGAGGACTTCGTCCAGGTGCTCTCCACCGCCGACCTGCTGGTGCTCTGCGACGTCTATCCCGCCGGGGAGGCGCCGATCGCCGGTGCCGATGGGCGCTCGCTCAGCCGTGCGATCCGCGCCCGGGGTCTCTTGGACCCGGTGTTCGCTCAGGGGATCAATGAGGTACCGGGGCTGCTGGGAAACCTGCTTCAGGATGGAGACCTGGTTCTCCTGTCCGGCGCCGGGGACATCGGCGCCCTGGCGGCGCGGCTGCCGGGGCTCCTCACGGGGGAAAAAACGTGAGCGGAGGGGTAACTAAGTACGTTGGTACGTAAGTACGTGAGCCCGCTGGCACGGGCTCAGGGTGTCGCCATGCGCGTGAACGCCCTCCTCGCGTACTTCCGTACTATACGTCTCTCATGTGAGATTCCGGTTTAGTCGCGGCGGGTAACCTGCCGAGAATTTTGGTAAACTGCCTTCATGCTGCTCGCGATTACTTCAAGCGTTATAAGAAGGGCGGCCTTGAGGGGTTGCTGCGGATGAGCTATGACGGCCATATCCATCCTCGTTATTTGCGATAACGCCCGTTACTACAAGTCGAAAGCGGTTACCGCATATCTGACGACATCGCGAATCCAACTATGGAGCTACTTTCGCCCTACTGTCCAAATCTTAATTTAATTGAGCGCTTTTGGAAATTCTTCAAACGCCAGGTGATTTACAATCAATATTACGACATGTTTGAAAAATTTCGAGCTGCCTGCAAGAAATTCTAGTTCTTTGTTGAACTCGATGTATTTGCCCAGCTACTCCGAACGCTTCTCGCTGAGAATTTCAAAATTATCTGGAATAAAAAGCCGAAAATTGTTATCGCTTATGTATAACGTACTAACGCACTTTCTTCCCGTAATGACGTACTTTCTTCGTCTGCGCGGAGAGGTCGAATGACTACACCAGCGCTCATAGTCCCCCTGATCTGGCGGCTGTCGATGGGCTGCGGGGAGCCCCTGCAAGGGTTTCCGCGTCGATCGATCGGGCTGGCGCGTCCCGCGGGGCAGGCGCCGGCGGCGCGCCACGCTCTGCCCCAGCCACGGCCCTGCCGCCATGAGTGAACTGCGCGGGGAGTTGCGCACGGGTGAGTCCCTGGCCCGCCACACCAGTTGGCGGGTCGGGGGTCCGGCGCGGCGGCTCTATCGACCGGCGGACGCGGAAGACCTGGTGGAGTTTCTGCGCCGGCTGGACCCCTGCGAGCCGCTGCTCTGGCTCGGGCTCGGCAGCAACCTGCTGGTCCCGGACGCGGGCTTTCCCGGCACCGTGATTCTGACTCATGGGTGCCTGACGCGCCTGGAGCGCCTGGGACCCGTCGGAATCTATGCGCAGGCCGGCACCACCTGTGCCCGAGTCGCCCGCTTTGCCGCCCGCCATGATCTGGTCGGCGTCGAATTCCTGGCGGGTATCCCCGGCACCATGGGCGGAGCTTTGACGATGAACGCCGGGGCTTGGGGCGGGGAGACCTGGACTCGCGTCGGACGGGTGCGCAGCATCGATCGGACCGGCGTGGTACGCGAACGCGCGCCGGCCGACTTCTACATCGGCTACCGGGAGGTCCGCGGGGCCCCTGGCGAATGGTTTCTCGACGTGGAACTTGAACTGCAACTGGGGGACGGCGCGGCCGCCATGGCGCGTATTCACGCCCTCCTGGACCAGCGCGCCCGCACCCAGCCCACGGGGCTGCCGAGTTGCGGATCGGTGTTCCGCAACCCGCCGGGGGACCACGCGGCACGGCTGATCGAGTCAGTCGGACTCAAGGGCTATCGGTTCGGCGGGGCCCAGGTCTCCGAAAAGCATGCGAATTTCATTATCAATACGGGCCCGGCCACGGCCCGGGACATCGTGGGACTGGTGGATCACGTGCGGCACGAGGTCGAGCGCCACACCGGGGTGCGGCTTCAACCCGAGTACGTCAATATAAGTACCTCAACGGAAAAATTTGTGGAGCGCCATGCCGTCAAAATCTAATTCGCAAATTTAATTCTAAACTCAGTTCCGAGCGAATCTATTATTGGATGGATTGCGCAAGGTAATTCAGTTATACTCACGTAAGCCAGAGATTGAATCCATTCGTATTTCATTTCGTATTTCATTTTACGCCAAAAAATTTCAATCAGATTCAATGCTGGTGAGTATCGCGTAAGAAAGTAAAGTATCAACCAGCGTTTTTCCAAATATTCCCCGCGTTCCTTAACTGCATTGCTCATATGAATCGGCACGTTATCTAGCACCAAAACTACATGACTCATGTGAGTAGACTACAAAAATAATCCATAGTATCAATCAGCATCAAACTGGTCATCAGACCGATTTATTCATAAGCGTCCACCGTTTGCGCCTTCGGATTCAAGAAGGCGAGAACATTAATCCGCATGGAATGCGGAGCAGGAATGCGGAGAGTTCTAGCCCGGCCGATGTCCTGCAAGACATAAGGGATATACGGCTGCAAACTGAATCCTGGCGCATTGAAATAGACGAGATCAAATTCACCGTCTTTGGCAAGACCATTGAGTCCTGCAAGATCACTTACGCCTCGGTCACGTTCGTCTTCAGCTAGGCTTTCTTTAGGAATTTAATTTTATTTTCAATGAGTTACAATGCTTCTTTATGATTTCGACGATATGTTGCTAGACTCGCTGTCTTACCAGTCCGCTCTATTACCATTGCGTCGAGTGTCCTCAGCGAACGAGGGTCAATTTCTAAGCACTCTAGGATTAGAGTCTCGTCGGCTTCGGTCAATATCGGCTTGACGCCTCGGCCGTCCAAATCATAGACCCCGTTAATCCCCTCGGCCTTGATCACAAATCCGCCCAAGGCCGGCCGGCCCATGTGGATTTGCGCGCGCAATAATATGTTTTGCAAGGGAGCGGCGACGCTGGGACTGAACCCGGGACTGAACAAGGTGGGCGGAATCATGATCAAGGCCATCCCCTCGACAGCCCACCGACCTGCCCAGTGATTTATCGTATTAATATTAAAATTAAAAAACCTTGCGTCATCTTCAAATGACCGGTGATCTTGAAAAAGAAGAATGATTGCGTGCGAGCGATTGCGTACCCCCTGCAACTATTCTTATTTAATAATTTGCCTTAATTGGATTATATCAATAGCGCGCGGCGCGCTATTGAGAGTATTCTTGAATTTCATCTGAAATAACTCGTGTCTCTATTATAACAATATGTCGCACTTTTATCACCTTTCTGAAATCCCATTGTGAAAAAAATGTTTCCAAATTAGGTAACAGAGTATTTTCATCATACAGGATTAAAATTAATATTCAACCAAATTATACTGATTTAAAGACGCGAACCTGATAGGACAATCAACTTATTGGCAATCTATCCGATTTACTACAAAAATTTTTTGAGACACTTATAAATACGTGAGTGA
>JADNEJ010000086.1:0-11654 GCA_016292295.1 Candidatus Thiodictyon intracellulare | reverse complement strand
GTACGTGAGTACGTGAGTACGTGAGTACGTGAGTACGTGAGTACGTGAGTACGTGAGTACGTGCCTCAGCAAAAACGTTTGTAGTAAGTCGGATAGATTGCCAATAACTAGTTGATTATCCTATCAGGTTATCGCCTTTAAATCAGTAGATAATTTTGTTGAATATTAATTTTAATCCTGTATGATGACAATATTCCTTTACTTAATTTGGAATATTTTTTTTCACAACGGGATTTCAGAAATATGATAAAAGTGCGACATATTGTTATAATAGAGACACGAGTTATTTCAGATGAAATTCAAGGATACTCTCGATAGCCCGCTGCGCGCTATTAGTATAATCCAATTAAGGCAAATTATTAAATAAGAAAGTTAAATAAGAAAGTTAAATAAGAAAGGTTGCAGGGGTACGCAATCGCTCGCACCCAATCATTTTTCTTTTTCAAGATCACCGGTCATTTGAAGATGCCGCAAGGTTTTTTAATTTTAATACGATAAATCACTGGGCAGGTCGGTTGGCTGTCGAGGGGGTCAACGGGGTCTATGATTTTGACGGCCGAGGCGTCAAGCCGATCTTTACCGAAGCCGACGAGAAAATTATCCTAGAGTGCTTGGAAATTGACCCTCGTTCGCTGAAAAAACTCGACGCAATAGTAATGGAGCTGTCTGGGAAGACAGCGAGTCTAGCAACATATCGCTGAATTATGAAAAAGCATGGCAACCCATTGAAAATAAAATTAAAAACTCATAAAGGCAGCCAAACTGGAGACGAACGTGAGCGAGGCGTGAGTGATCTTGCAGAACTCAATGGTCTTGCTCAAGACAGTGAATTTGATCTTGTCTATTTCGATGCGTCAGGATTCAGTTTGCAGCTGTATATCCCTTATGCCTGGCAGGACATCGGCCGGACTGGCACTCTCCGCATTCCTGCTTCGCATTCTATGCAAATTAATGTTCTCGCCTTCTTGAATCCGAAGGCGCAAACGGTGGGCGCTTATGAAAAAATCGGTCCGATGATCAGGGTCCGATGATCAGTTTAATGCTGATTGATACTATGGATGTTTTTTGTAGTTTATTCACTGATCAAGTAGTTGTGGCGCTAGATAACGTGCCGATTTATGTGAGCAATGCAGTTAAGGAACACAGGGAATATTTGGAAAAGCGCGGGTTAACACTGTACTTTCTTACGCGATACTCACCAGCATTAAATCTGATTGAAATCATTTTGCGTAAAATCTGATTGAAATCTTTTTTTAAAAATGAAATTACGAATAGATTCCATCTCTGGTTTACGTTAATATGACTGCATTAGCTTGCGAAATCCATCAAATAATGAATAATAGATTCGCTCGGATCTGAGTTTAGAATTAAATTTGCGAATTAGATTTTAACGGCAACAGCATAGCGCTCCACAAATGTTTCTGTTAACGTACTTACTAAAATACGTTAGCACGCAAGTACAGACGGAGCGGCGACATGCGTTAAGTGCCTCAACAAAATCAACAAAAACGTTTGTAATGAGGCAGATAGATTGCCAATAAGTTAATCGTCTGTTCTATCAGAAATGAGTTCGCACCTTTAAATCAGTTTTGGTTGAATATTAATTTGATTTCTATATGATTCCGTTACCTAATTTGGAAATAGTGAAATTAGTGAATATAGTGCTTTTCACAACGAAACGTCAGGAAGGAGATAAAAGTGCGACGCATTGTTATAATAGCGACACGAGTTAACTGCCTCAACAAAAACGTTGTTTGTAGTAAGTCGGATAGATTTCCAATAACTTGATTGCCTATCCTATCAGGTTCACGCCTTTAAATCAAATCAGCAGATCATTTAGTTGAATATTAATTTGATTTCTGTATGATTGCAATATTCCGTTACCTAATTTGGAAATATTGATTTTCACAATGGAATTTCAGGAAGGCCATAAAAGTGCGACATTTATAATAATAGCGGTATGTGTTAAATCAGATGAATTTTACAGATATTCTCGATAGCGGGCTGCGCACCAAGTGCCTCAACAAAAACATTAGATTCCTGTATGATGGCAATATTCAGTTACCAATTTTGAAATATTGTTTTTCATAATAAGATTTCAGAAAGTTAATAAAAGTGCTACTTCTCGATAGCCCGCTGCGCGCTATTGATACAACTCAATTAAAGCAGGCAATTAAGGAAAATTCTTAAAGAAGAAGGATCGCAGGGAGAGATACGCAATCGATTGCGCGGCGCGCAACAATCATTCATCATTCTTCTTTTTCAGGGTCACCGGTCATTTGAAGATGACGCAAGTTTTTTAATGTTTATATTAATACGATAAATAACTGGGCAGGGCCTTGATCACAAATCCGCCCAAGGCCGACCGGCCCATGTGGGGTTACGCGCGCAAGAAAGAGCAAGAAAAACCATGTTCTGCAAGGAAGCAGCGGCGCTGGGACTGAACAAGGTGGGCGGAATTATGATCAAGGCCGATTTTTGTAATTTTGTAATCTACCCACTGAGCCAGTAGTTCTGGTGCTGGATAACGCGCCGATTCATGTGAGCAAGGCAGTTAAGGAACGCAGGGAATATTGGGAAAAACGCGGGATGACACGCTGTATTTTATTCCGCGATACTCGCCGATACTCGCCAGAATTGAATCTGATTGAAATTGACTGAAATTCTTTTGTGTAAAATGAAATTACGAATGGATTTCATCTCTGATTTACGTGAGTCTCTGATTTACGTGAGTAAGATTGCATTAGATTACGCAATCCATCGAATAATAAATTCTTTTGGATCTAAGTTTAGAATTTAATTTGCAAATTAGATTTAATTTGCAAATTAGATTTTGACGGCATGGCACTCCACAAATTTTTCCGTTGAGGTACTTAACGTACTTCCTGAAGTTTCCGGGTTCTGAAACCCGGGCAGGGCTAAACACTTTTATGGTTGGGAGTTTTCGTAGGGGTTTGCGTGGATCTCCGCAAACCCCTCGAAAATCCCCCCACCGCTACCCCACGCCTCTCCGGCGCCCCCCCTGGAAAAGCCGGAAACTTCAGTTAACGTATTTCTTCAAAGCGATCGAAATGACATCACTCATCAATCAGGCGTTTCTTGAGCGGTTCGGCAAGGTCGCAGTGCTCCTGGGCGGGCGTGCCGCCGAGCGGGAGATTTCGCTCACAAGCGGCAACGCGGTGCTGCGCGCACTGTGCAGCCAGGGCGTCGATGCCCACCCGCTCGACCCGGACGAGACCGTGCTGGAACAGCTGCGGGCGGGCGGATTCGACCGTGCCTTCATCATCCTACACGGCCGCGGCGGCGAGGACGGGGTGTTTCAGGGCGCCCTGGAGACCATCGCCATGCCCTATACCGGCTCCGGGGTGCTGGGCTCCGCCCTGGGGATGGATAAGTACCGAACCAAGCTCGCCTGGGCCGGGGCTGGGCTGCCGACGGCCGAATCGGTCCTCCTGCGCGATGAGTCTGACCTGGCCTGGGCGGCGGCCATCGGCTTCCCGCTGATGGTCAAGCCGGCCCACGAAGGGTCGAGCATTGGCATGGCCCGGGTCGCGAACTCTGCCGCCCTGGCGGCGGCCTGGCGGATCGCCAGTGAATACGATCCCTTGGTCATCGCCGAGCGCTGGATCGACGGTGCCGAGTACACCTGCGCCATCCTCGGGCGCGAGACCCTGCCCATCATCCGACTGGAGACCCCCCACGCCTTCTATGACTACGACGCCAAGTACCGGGCGGACAGCACCCGTTACCTGTGTCCCTGCGGTCTGTCCGCGACGGATGAGTCGCGCTTCCGGCAACTGGCCCTGGACGCCTTCGACGCCGTCGGGGCGAGCGGCTGGGGGCGGGTCGACCTGATGGTCGATGCGGCGGGAGCACCCTATCTGCTCGAGATCAACACGGTCCCGGGCATGACCGACCACAGTCTGGTGCCCATGGCCGCACGGGCGGCGGGCCTCGACTTCGAGACCCTGGTGCTGCGCATCCTGGAGACGAGCCTCGACCGTGTCTGAGCCAACCACTCCCCCTGCCGTGCCGACCCTCGATTCGCTGCCGACGCCGGAACTAGCGCCGCGGCGCGCCCGCCTGCGCGCTCTCACCGGGCTCGCGTTGCTGGGCGCCATGGTGGGAGGCGTCTGGGCCTTCGGCTATTGGGAGCCCCGCCTTCTGCCGGTGCGCACGATCGAGGTCCAGGGGGAATTGCACCACCACTCCTCCGAACTGCTGCGCGAGACCCTGGGTCAGCGGCTGCAAGGAGGCTTCCTTACCACCGACCTCAATGACCTGAAACGGGCCGCGGAGGGCTTGCCCTGGGTCGGCGGGGCCAGCATCCGCCGTGTGTGGCCGGATCGGCTCCAGGTGCGGGTGCTGGAGCATCGGCCGGTAGCGCGCTGGAAGGATGACGGGCTGGTGACCGCCGAGGGCGTCGTGTTCCGTCCCCGTGGCCAAGTCCCGGCCGGGTTACCGCTGCTCGAGGGGGACGAGGCGCGCGCCCGTGAATTGGTCGAGCGCTACCTCAAGTGGCGCGATGCCCTGATGTTGGCGGGCCAACTCATCGACACCCTGGGCGTCGATGCCCGCGGGGCCTGGCACCTGGACCTAGTCTCCAATACACGCCTGGAGCTGGGCACCAACGATATCGAGCAGCGCCTGACAAGGTTCATCGCGGCCGTCCCCCAACTGGAAGCGGCTGGCCGCGCCCGGGTGGTGGACCTGCGCTACAGCAACGGCTTCGCCGTCAAATGGGCGGGCACTAAGCTCGCCGCGGCACCGACGCTAACGCTGACGCCGCCCAAGACCTCGCTGCCGACGCACCCGAAGGCCCGGCAAAAGGGCGCGACTGCAAACATGGCGACCAAACAGACGCGGACACTGACCCAGGCGCATCACCAGGCACCGCGGCCGGCGGCGGCGCCGAAAGAGCGGCCGCGGCCGCGAACAGTGGCCGCGCCGACCAAGGCGCGGGCCCAGACACCACCACTGCCGCGGCATTCACCGCCGACACTGGCACGCACGCCGGCGCACGCGCTGACCCAGGCGGTCCCGGTGCGACCCTAGGCGAAACGGCAAGAGCGAACAGGCAAACGGGGGGAGAAACGGAATGACACGACGCAACGACAAGAATTTATTGGTGGGGCTAGACATCGGTACCTCGAAGATCGCCTGTCTGGTCGGCGAACTGAAAGACGACGACCAGATCGAGATCATCGGCATCGGCACCAGCCCCTCGCGCGGCCTGAAGAAGGGCGTGGTGGTGGACATCGAGTCCACCGTCGCGTCTATCCAGCGGGCGGTGGAGGAGGCCGAAACCATGGCCGGGTGCGACATCCACTCGGTCCACGCGGGGATCGCCGGCAGCCATATCCGCAGCCTCAACTCCAACGGCAGCACCCCCATCAAGGAGCGCGAGGTCAACCAGGCCGACGTGGATCGCGTACTCGACACCGCGCGGGCGGTCGCAATCCCGGCGGACCAGCAGGTGCTCCACATCCTCCCTCAGGAATACATCATCGACGGCCAGGAGGGTATCCGCGAGCCGATCGGGATGTGCGGAGTGCGCCTGGAGGCGCGGGTGCTCATCGTCACGGGTGCCGTAAGCGCGGCCCAGAATATGCTCAAGTGCATCCGCCGCTGCGGCCTGGAGGTGGACTACCTGATGCCCGCGCCACTGAGCGCATCCTATTCAGTCCTAGGCGAGGACGAGAAGGAGTTGGGCGTGTGCCTGGTCGACATCGGCGGTGGCACTACCGACATCGCGGTGTTCACGGACGGGGCCATCCGCCACACGGCGGTGATCCCGATCGCCGGCGATCAGGTCACCAACGACATCGCGTTGGCCCTGCGCACCCCCACCCAGCACGCCGAACAGATCAAGATTCAACACGCCTGCGCGGCCGCTCAGCTCGCCGGCGGCACCGACAACATCGAGGTGCCGAGCATCGGTGACCGCCCGCTGCGCCGACTGTCGCGCCAGACGCTGGCCGAGGTGGTGGAGCCACGCTACGAGGAACTACTCGATCTGGTACGCAAGGATTTAGGGCGTACCGGATTTGAAGACTTTGTGGCCGGGGGCGTGGTGCTCACCGGCGGTAGCGCGAAAATGCCGGGTCTGATCGAATTAGCGGAAGAGGTATTCCATATGCCAGTGCGTATGGGCGTACCCCGCTATGTCGTCGGTATGGACGAGGTCATGCGCAATCCGGTCTACGTCACCGGCGTCGGGCTCTTGATCTACGCCCGCCAAAACCGCTTTACCAAGCGTCCCGAACTGACCGCCGAACGGGGGCTCAAGGGCGTCGTGTCACGGGCGCGCAGTTGGTTTCAGGGCAATTTCTAGCGGGGCAGAATTTCGCGATCCCCTCCGTTTGGAGGGATCAATGGGGCCGCAGCCTGCGGCCCCGTGGCATGCGGCCGCAAGGTCCGTGTCGTGTCGGGGGGCGGTCCCACCACGGGACCGTGCGGGGTTTCAGGTTTTCAAGCCATAAACAGTTCGGGGGAGATAGAGCGATGTTTGAAATGATGGATACTCATAGCCAGTCCGCCGTCATCAAGGTGATCGGTGTCGGCGGCGGGGGGGGCAACGCTGTCAATCACATGGTCGACTCCACCATTGAGGGGGTCGACTTCATCTGCGCCAACACCGACGCCCAGGCCCTCAAAGGGTCACGAGTCAAGACCATCCTGCAACTGGGCTCCGGGATTACCAAGGGCCTGGGTGCGGGCGCCAATCCGGAGGTGGGCAAACAGGCCGCGTTGGAGGATCGCGAGCGCATCGCCGAGGCCCTGGCCGGCGCGGACATGGTCTTCATCACCGCCGGCATGGGCGGCGGTACCGGCACTGGTGCCGCCCCAGTGGTGGCAGAGGTCGCCAAGGAGTTGGACATCCTCACGGTTGCGGTGGTGACCAAGCCCTTCCCGTTCGAGGGAAGCAAGCGGCGACGCATCGCCGATGACGGGATTGCCGAGTTGGCCAAGCATGTGGACTCGCTGATCACGATCCCGAACGAGAAGCTGCTAGCGGTACTCGGCAAGGACATGACCCTGCTCGGGGCCTTCAAGTCCGCGAACGATATCCTGTTGAATGCCACTCGCGGCATCGCCGAGCTGATTACCCGTCCGGGTCTGATCAACGTCGACTTCGCCGACGTGAAGACCGTGATGTCGGAGATGGGGGTTGCCATGATGGGCACCGGGGCCGCCGTCGGCCTCGACCGGGCGCGGGAAGCCGCGGAGGCCGCCATCCGCTGCCCCCTGTTGGAGGACATCGATCTGGCCGGGGCCAAGGGCATCCTGGTCAACATCACCGCGGGCAGCAGCCTAACCATGGGCGAGTTCGACGAGGTCGGCAACACGGTGCGGGATTTCGCCGACGATGACGCCACCGTGGTGCTCGGCACCGTCATCGACCCGGACCTGGAGGATGAACTGCGGGTCACGGTCGTGGCCACCGGTCTGGGTGCCCGTCGGATCTCCCGGACGATGCGTCCGAACCCGGAGGAGCCGTTGATGCGACTTGTCCCGGCGGGCGGGGGCGAGTCCGGCCCCGACTATGCGGAGATCGGGCGTCGCCCCGCCATCTACCGCAAGGGGGCCACCGCTGGTGGGAACACCGCCGAGGCAGTGGACAACGATCTCGACTATCTGGACATCCCCGCCTTCCTGCGCCGTCAGGCGGATTGATCGCGGGAACCATTCGCGGGACCATGGAGGGTCCCAGCGTCAGGCGTGATGGATTGCCGCCCAGGCAGGCCGCAGTGATTCAGAATAGAGATTCTTGGTTCGCAAGGACGCCAACGGAAGCGTGGTGCTAGGGAAATCCCTTTATATATAATATTATTAAAAACAATAGCCTTTAGATTTCTCGCGCACGGGACTTGATAAAATTTCTGGAAAACCCTAAGCTTGCTCCAAGCCCGACACTGTTCGGGCCTCACGCGGCCTTTGTCTGGGCGTCGATGGTCGGCGCCGCGGCTGACCGCTGCGGTCAGGGACTAGGGAGCCCGAATGATGGTCAAGCAACGTACACTGAAGAATGTGATCCGCGCCACCGGCGTCGGTCTTCATACCGGCGTCAAGGTGTACCTCACGCTGCGCCCGGCGGCCCCCGATACCGGCATCATCTTCCGGCGGGTGGATTTGGAGCAACCGGTAGAGATTCGCGCCTGCCCCCCCAACGTGGGCGATACGCGGCTCTCCACCACCCTGGTCAACGGTGATGTATGTGTGTCCACGGTGGAACATCTGCTGTCGGCCTTCGCGGGTCTTGGGATCGACAACGCCTACGTAGACGTGAGCGCCCCGGAGGTGCCGATCATGGATGGTAGCGCCGGGCCCTTCGTGTTCCTGATCCAGTCCGCTGGGGTGGAAGAGCAGAACCGCCCCAAACGCTTCATCCGCATCAAACGCCCGGTCGAGGTGCGCGACGGCGACAAGTACGCCCGATTCGAGCCCTACGACGGTTTCAGCGTGGAGTTTACCATCGATTTCGACCACCCCGCCTTTCACGACCGGACCAAGCGGGCCAGCATGGATTTCTCCACCTCCTCCTTCGTCAAAGAGGTCAGCCGCGCCCGCACCTTTGGCTTCCTACGCGAGATCGAAGCGTTGCGTCAACAGGGTTTAGCCTTAGGCGGCAGCCTTGACAACGCCGTGGTGGTGGACGAGTTCCGGGTGTTGAACGAAGAGGGTCTACGCTACGAGGACGAGTTCGTCAAGCACAAGATTCTGGATGCAATCGGCGACCTCTATCTTCTGGGCCATACCCTGATCGGCGCCTTCAAGGGCCACAAATCAGGGCATTCGCTCAACAACCAATTGTTGCGCGCCCTGGTCGCAAACCAGGCGGCCTGGGAAGAAACGGTGTTCGAGGACGCCACGCACGCACCGATCAGCTACGCCCAGCCGCTTGCGCTTGCCTGATCGCATGCAGCGCTTAGTCGAGTGGCGCGTTCGCGCGCGCCTGCTCGCATCGGGTCGCCAGGCGTCGGAAGACATTCGCAATCCCCGCATCAGCCGTATGCTCGGCTGCCGCCAGCAGATGGTCGACCACGGCGGGGGTCAGTTTGGCCAAGTGTTGCGCCGTCTGACGACGCACGACACGCTCACGCGGGCGGGCCCGCACCTTGACCGCGGTAATCCCGGCCCCCGCCAGTCCCCGGGCCAGGTCCGGGGCCAGATAGCGCAGCCGCGTCGCCCAGGCCGCCGCGTCGACCGTCACCGTCAGATTACCATCGGTGGCACTGACCTGGATACAATGCGGGCGCGCCGCGGGGGCGAGCAGATCGCGAACCTGAGCAAGCAATCCATCCTCGCGCCGCTGCAGCGCCAGACACTGGGCCACCGCGGGACTGGCTGTCAGAAAATCCCGCACATGAGCTGCGCGTGTGCGGCGTGGCCTTTGTTTTTCCATGACTTGAGAGGTACCACCTTTGCCTGATTCACAAAAACTTGATCTGGGTCAATTGCCGTACGCGTCCGAGCGGTCGCCTCAACCAGGCGACTGTAGTATAAACGCCGCTCTTCGTCGTCCTATTCACCTACAGGGGTCAGCAATGTACCTCCTTGACCGTAGAAAGACCGTTCGTGGACAAACCGCCGTCGCTCTTTCGGCGGTAATGTTGTGTGCTGTCGCGGGCGGCGGGGCCGGATTCTGGCTGGGCAAGCAGACAAATTCCGCCCGGGGTGACGCGCCCTCCTCCAACCACCCCAGAACCACTGGCCTCGCACTCGCCACCGCACAGCCGGAGGCACCGCAGATCGAGGCCATGGCCTCCAGCCTTGGGGAGATGCAGGCGGAACTCATGCGGCTCAATGCCCTGGGTGAGCGATTGGTGGATATTGGGGGACTGGACCGCCAGGAGTTCGACTTCCAGAACCCGCCGCCGCAAGGTGGGCCCGAGGAAGCGGAAGCCCGGGATTACACGATCAAGGAGATCGCGAGCGAGCTAGGAAGCGTGGTCAGCCTGCTCAAGGATCGCAAGCGCAAGCTGGAGATCCTCGAAGAGGCGATCAGCGGAAAGGACCTCACCGCCAAGTCTGTGCCCACGGGCTGGCCGATCCGCGCGGGATACATCACCTCCAACTACGGGATGCGCGTACATCCGATCAACCATCGGTCCATGTTCCATCAGGGCGTCGACTTCGCCGCCCCCCAGGGCAGCCCGGTCGTGGCAGTGGCCGACGGCCTCGTGACCTTCAGCGGACGGCGCAGCGGCTATGGCAACCTGATCGAGATCAGTCATTCCAACGGCTACACCACCCGCTATGGTCACAACTCCGTCAACGGGGTGTCAGAAGGCCAGCAGATCCACAAGGGGCAGGTGATCGGCGCCGTCGGGTCCACCGGGAGCGCCACCGGACCCCACGTGCATTTTGAGGTCCTGCGCAACGGCGATCATCTTAATCCGATGCAGTTCGCCGGCGAGCAGGGCGGCAGCACACTGCTGGCGGCCAACTTCGCCAATCTGCGCTGATCCCTGGTAAAGACCAGCAACCGAAGGGGCCGGTCTGCCGTGCGGCAGACCGGCCCCTTCGTCATTGGCCTGGCCAGTTGCCGGATTTTGGATCATCGATCCCGGGGCCGCCGGCTTGCGAAAAGCGCTTGTCTCAGGGTTGCGAACCGCGAGCTGCGCCCGCAGTTCCGCCAGTTCTTGCTCGGCCTCTTTGGAGCGCCTACGCACGCCGCTCGGCCTCCCGTCTGCCCAGCGCCTCGGCATCCAGCCTGGCCTGCGCCTGCTCCTCGGCACGTTGTTCGGCATCCCGCCTGGCCTGTGTCTGCTCCGCGGCGCGCAGCTCCGCCTCCCGCCATTCGAGGAGCACAAAGTCGGCATAGACCGAGTCGCGGACCATCGCCTTGGGCTCGGGCTGTGTGACAAGGTCGGTCAGCCGGAATGCAGACCCGGCAGGACGCGCGAGCGGATCACACCGTCTTCCGACACGAGGGAGACATAGAGACCCGCGGCCGTCCGGGTGAAAAACGCCTGCCGCTCGGGCTCCCGGTGCAGGATATAGTACTCGAGCATCTCCCGGCGGCATATTCGGCCTTCTTCGTGACCGTATCGCGCTCGCTACCGTGAGCGATCCAGGTCCGACAGGGCCTTGATACACAGTTCGAAGAGACTGTAGTAGGAGGCATCCAAGAGCAGCAGCGGCTGAGGGTTGGTGTTGCACACGACACCGAAGTCGGTGTCCTTCCGGCAAGGCTGCATGAATTCCGAGCGCAGTTCCGGTAGCGTGGGAGCCCCGCGTCCTTGGCGAAGGAAAGGCTCGACGTTGCCGCTGTTCGCTGTGCGGGCGAGCCGCTAGGACCAAACTGGGATGAAGTCTGCCTGCCCACGCTCGCCCGCGATCCAGTGCCCCGACGCTGGTGGTCGGGACACTGGTGTGGCGGTGTGGGGGGCGGCACTGGACGGGAGCGGTCAGTTCGACGGCGAGGCGCACCAGCGTGGTGGTGTAATTCTAGGACATCCAGGCCGGCGAAGCGAGTGCCACCGCGGCCGGATGGCGCTGCAGGGTGACTAGGTAACCAAACGGGGCCACCTGGTGGAGTTCCACGGTGTGGATCAGGCTCATGAACAGGTCGCCGACTTTGGCGCCGTTCAAAGTGCGATAAAACAGCGAATTGTTCCGATGCAGGATGGCCTTCTTCAGCGCCCGCT
>JADNEJ010000145.1 GCA_016292295.1 Candidatus Thiodictyon intracellulare | reverse complement strand
TTCCGCCAATTTCTCACCCGTGGACTGGACAACGTCCAGAGCGAGTGGACGCTGGCCTGCCTGGCGTAGAACCTGAAACGGATGGCCGTATTACGTCTGCACTAAGGAGAACACCGCGGAAAACTGCGTTTCTGGCCGAAAACCGTCTCTTTTTTGCCCCAAAAGCCCGCCCAAGGTCGTCAGGCGGTGGCGCCGGTCGCTAAGTCCGACAGGCTGCTAGCCAGTCCTAGCGGACGACGACGATCATCGGGCCCCGGGGCATCGCGACCACTGGCCACTCGGGGCAAAGGCCCCGGCGCCAACAAGCCAGAGGTGGATCGCCCAGGATCAGCGTCCTCCCGTCCTGGCCTTCTTGTTAGACACGACATAGGCAAGCATAAAAAACCGCCCGAACTGGTCTCGATATTCGGAAAAGCTTCGGACGGCTGGGGCGAAAGCCGGAAAAAAAAGCCAAACGACTGATCTAATTGGTGCTCCCTAGGGGTTTCGAACCCCTGTTACCGACGTGAGAGGCCGGTGTCCTAGGCCACTAGACGAAGGGAGCGGTACGGGCGTCGAGGAAGCGCGTATTATACGGAGACTTCGCCGCACAACAAGCGGCGGTTACACTATTGCGATCTCAGGCCGCCTCAAGGGGCGGTCCAAGCCCTCCAGGAACCTCCCCGTCACGTAATGCAGGCAACCCACCCCGAGGCGCCGCGCAGCGCGCAGACCCCGTTGATCGTGCCCCGCGCCGAGCACAGTATTTCCCGCGCCAACATCAGCGAGTACGCCCTCAAGGTCCTCTGCAAATTGAAACAGGAGGGCTTCGCAGCCCATCTGGTGGGGGGCGGGGTACGCGACCTGCTGCTCGGCCACGAGCCCAAGGACTTCGATGTCGCCACCGATGCCACCCCGGAACAGGTGCGGGCGGTGTTCCGCAACTGTCGCCTGATCGGCCGGCGCTTTCGCCTCGCCCATGTCCACTTCGGGCGTGAGATCATTGAGGTTGCCACCTTCCGCGGGACCGGTGCCGACGACGACGCAGACCGCCACGTCGAGAACGGCATGATCGTGCGCGACAATTCCTACGGCAGCATCGCCGAGGACGCTCTGCGCCGGGACTTCACGATCAACGCGCTCTACTACGACATCAGCAATTTCTCCCTGATCGACTACGCCGGCGGGCTCGAGGATATCCGCACCGGGCAACTGCGCCTCATCGGCGACCCCGAGCGACGCTATCGAGAGGATCCCGTGCGGATGCTGCGGGCGATACGCTTCGCCTGCAAACTCGGTTTCAGGGTGGAGCCGCAGACCGAGCGGCCCTTGTTCGAGTTGGGCGCATTGCTCGGCGATATCGCCGCCGCCCGCCTCTTCGACGAACTGATCAAGATGTTCCACACGGGCTACGGACTCAACACCTTCGAGAAACTGCGCCACTACGGACTCTTCGGTCACCTGTTCCCCGATACCGATGCCTGCCTGGCGCAGGAGGAGCAGTCCTTTCCCATCACCTTCGTGAGCCGCGGTCTGGCCAACACCGACCAACGCATCCTGGGGGACAAGCCGGTCGCACCCTTCTTTCTGTACGCAGTCCTGCTGTGGGAGCCGGTGCGCCGACGCTACGAGCAACTGCTGGCCAAGGGGGTCGAAGAGGCGGGCGCAATGGAACAGGCCGCGAGCGAGGTCTGCGCGCGCGAACAGCCCCTGGTCTGCATCCCCAAGCGTTATTCACTGCCGATGCGCGAGATCTGGGCACTCCAGCCGCGCCTGCTCCAGTGCGACGGCAAGCGCCCGACACGCCTGATCGGCCACCCCCGGTTCCGCGCCGCCTATGACTTCCTGGTGCTGAGGGCCGAGGCGGGCGAGGCGGATCAGGACCTTGCCGACTGGTGGACACGTTTCCAGGAGGCCGACGGGACCCAACGCACGACCATGACCGAGGGCGGGGCCAAGCGGCAGCGGCCCCGGAAGCGGCGGCACGGACCAGAGTCAGGCTCCGGGGATCACAGCGGTGTGAGCACCACCGAGGTGTTCGATGGCGGCGCCTGAGCACCGGGCATCGGTCATGGCCTATATCGGGCTCGGCAGCAACCTGGCCGACCCCTGCGCTCAGGTCCGCCATGCCATGGACGAACTCGCCGTTCTTGCCAACTGTACCCTGTGTTTTCGCTCGTCACTGTATGCGACTGCCCCGCTGGGTCCGGTGGCGCAGCCGCCGTTCGTGAATGCCGTGGTGTCGCTCGCCACCGCGTTGACGCCGCTCGCGCTGCTCGGGGCCTTGCAGGGGCTCGAGCGCGACCACGGCCGGGTGCGCGACGGGACCCGCTGGGGACCCCGGACCCTGGATCTGGACCTGTTGGTCTTCGGCGAGCTTCAGCTGCAATTGCCGGGGCTGGTCGTGCCCCACCCCGAACTCGACCACCGCGCCTTCGTCCTGGTGCCCCTGGCCGAGATTGCACCGGCACGACTCCTGATCCCCGGCCACGGACACCTGCAGGACCTGCTCGCCGCCCTGGGGGATCAGGACGAGATCCGCCGCATCCCCGATGGCGCCCCCAGCGTTGTGATAGCGAAGCCTCGCTAATCATAGACATTGCCTCGTTACCCCGGAGCACCCATGTCCGCCGCGCCGATCTCAGTCGCGACCCTCGCCACCATGAAGGCCCGAGGGGAGCGTATCACCTGTCTGACCTGTTACGACGCGAGCTTCGCGCGGCTTCTAGAGGCCGCCGGGGTGGACGTACTGCTGGTGGGCGACTCACTTGGTATGGTGCTGCAAGGACATGGCAGCACCGTGCCCGTCACGCTCGAGCACATGGCCTACCACAGCGCCTGCGTGGCCCGCGGTCGCCGCCGCGCCTTGTTGATTGCAGACTTCCCGTTCCTGGTGGGCGTCACACCGGAGCGGGCGCTCGTCGGTGCCGCCCGCCTGATGCAGGAGGGCGGTGCCCAGGTGGTCAAAATAGAGGGCGGGGCCAGCGTGCTGGAGACGGTGCGGTGCCTGACGACGCAGGGGGTACCGGTCTGCGGCCACATGGGGCTGATGCCCCAATCGGTCAACCTCATCGGCGGCTATCGGTTTCAGGGACGCGATGCCGACTCCGCCGAGACAATCCGGCGCGACGCCCTGGCCATTGCCGAGGCCGGGGCCAGCCTGCTGGTGCTCGAGTGCGTGCCGGCGGCCCTGGCCCAGGAGATCAGCCGCGCACTAACGATCCCGGTGATCGGCATCGGGGCCGGGGCCGGTTGCGACGGCCAGGTGCTGGTCATCTACGACATACTGGGACTCAATCCCGGGCAGCCGCCGCGGTTCAGCCGCGACTTCATGAAGGACAGTGGCTCGATCTTGGAGGCCGTGACCGGCTACGTAACGGCGGTCAGGGAAGGGAGCTTCCCCGGTCCCACGGAAACCACCTACTGAAAAACGCCACTGCGAGGAACACCATGGACATGGTCCACGATCTCGATGACCTGCGCGGCCAAGTCCGCGCCTGGCGCACGGCCGGCGAGCACATCGGTTGCGTACCCACCATGGGGAACCTGCATGAGGGACACCTCACCCTGGTGCGGCAGGCACTCACCCTGGCCTCGCGGGTGGTGACGACCGTCTTCGTCAATCCACTGCAATTCGGCCCCACCGAAGACCTGGCCGCCTATCCCAGCACCCCGGAACAGGACCAGGCGCGCCTCACCGCGGCCGGTTGCGACCTGCTCTTCGCACCGTCCGTCGCGACCATGTACCCGGATGGGCAGCAGGTCCAGACGCGGGTGGAGGTCCCAGGGGTCTCCGACATCCTGTGCGGGGCGAGCCGTCCGGGGCACTTCATCGGCGTGGCGACGGTGGTGTGCAAGCTCTTCAACATGGTCCAGCCAGATCTGGCCCTGTTTGGGGAAAAGGACTTTCAGCAACTCCTCATCATCCGCCGGATGGCCGCCGACCTGGCCATGCCGGTCGATGTCATCGGGGTCCCTACCGTACGTGATCCAGATGGATTGGCGATGAGTTCGCGCAACGCCTACCTAACCAGCGAGGAGCGAACCCAGGCACCGGCGCTCTACCACGCCCTGAGCGCCGCCGCCCAGGGGCTGGCGGCAGGACTACCGGTGCCCCGGGTCGAGACCGAGGCCGCCGCGGCCCTTGCTATGGCCGAGTTGCGACCCGTTTATGTAAGCGTCCGCCGGGCCGCGGACCTGGGCGAGCCGACGGCGGCCGACCGGGAGTTGGTGGTCTTGGCAGCGGCCTATCTCGGACGGGCGCGGCTGATCGACAACCTGCGCGTGAGCCGGCCGCGCGGCTGATCGGCCGCCGCCCGCAACAACAGCAAAAACTCTGATGCGGCGCAGCAATGTCTGCGCTAGAATCCGCGTCCAATCAAAATCACGGCATTATGTAGCAAACGCACATGGCTATTTATTCAGTGGCTTGGCTACTATTTCCCGATTCTGAGCCAGCCCCGACAGCCGGATTTCTCACCGAAATCTGGCAGATTCCGGCGCCCACCCGCCCGCACCGCACTGAGTTGCCGCCAGATTCTGCGTAACAAATTGATTCGATAACTATGTGCAGTTGCTACATAATACAATAAAATCATGATTGTTTTATTGAGATTTCTCATACCAGAGAGGCCCAAGGCCCAATCGGCCGTTTAGAGGATTGACCTAATGCAACTGACCTTGTTGAAGTGCAAGCTGCACCGTGCTTGCGTGACGCATGCCGAGGTGGACTACGAGGGCTCCTGCGCCATCGACGAGGAACTGATGCGGCGCTCTGAGATCCTCGAGTATGAGCAGATCCAGATCTATAACGTCACCAATGGCGAGCGCTTCACCACCTACGCCATCCGCGCCCAGGCGGGATCGCGGGTGATCTCGGTCAACGGCGCGGCCGCGCACAAGGCCGCCCCAGGGGATCGGGTGATTATCTGTGCCTATGCCAGCATGAGCGAGGCCGAGGCGCGGGTCTTCAGACCCAGCCTGGTCTATCTGGACGAGTGCAACCACATTCTGCGCACCGGCGAGTCCATTCCCGCGCAGGCTGCCTGAGGACCCACCTCCGGCTGAGCATCCCATAGGGGGCCGGCTGATCGAGCCTCCAGAGCCGCACAGGCGCGAGACAGCGGCTTGGGGTTAATGAAGGCCCGCTGAGAGAAAGATTTTGGATGCACTACGCTTTGGATGCACTACGCTTATCCACCCTACGGGACTCGACACTGATCCGGCGTACGCGTGCACAAACTCCGATCGCGGCACTGCATTGGGCGCGCACGCCGGATGATCAGACGCCCTCGCGCACCGCGGGGGTCCTGCGCTCGATCTTGGCCCGCTGCTGCATATCCTTGAGCACTGCGTCGTAGGCCTGGCGGCCCATCAGCTGAACAAGCATAGCGGCCTGGTCGGGGGTGCCGGGCTTGGGGGCCGGCTCGACCTTGCCGTCCTCAACCTTGGTGACCCGCAGGATGGCGGCGTCGCCATCCTCTAGGGTGGCGGTCCCGACGCTGGCCCCGCCCGCGGGCGGTACCGGGAGCGTGAAGGCGACGGTGCGCACCGAGGCTGGAACCTTGGGGTCGGTCCGGCCAACCAGCGCGCGCTCCTCCACCTTGCTATCGCCCGCGACCGCCGCCCAGTCCGCACCGCCGCGCAGTTTCTGCGCCCGGCTGGCCGCCGCCTCCGCCGCGGCCTTTTTCGCACGCGCATTGCGCAGGTCGGCAACGATCTCATCGCGCACCTCCGCCAGCGGCCGGGCGGATGCCTCGCGGTGGTCCACCACCCTCAGTACCACTGCCTGCAAGATGTCCTTCTCTGGCTCGATCAAGTCGCTGTTGCGGTGTTGGTTTAATACCTCGTCACTGAAGGCGGCGGCGGTCACCTTGGGTTGTCCGAGGACACCCTCACCACCCTGGCGCCCAATCCAGTCGCTGTGCGCAACCTCCAGACCCAGCTCCTTGGCGGCCGGCGCCAGGCTGTCGGACGCCTCGTAGACCAGGTTCGGCAGGCGCTCTCCCAGGTCGTAGAAGAGTGCCTCGGCCTTCTGCTTTGCTACTTCGCCACGCAGTTGCTCCTGCACCTCGGCGAAGGCCTTGACGGCCGCCGGCGTGATGAACTCCACCTCGATCAAGTGGTAACCGAAGCGCGAGCGCACCGGTTCACTGACTTCACCAACCGGCAGGGCAAAGGCCAACTGTTCAAAGGCGGGATCCATGATGCCCTTCTCGATCTCGCCCAAGGACCCGCCCTGGCTGGCGCTCCCCGGGTCCTTGGAGACGGCCTTGGCAACCACATCGAAGGCCTCACCGTCCGCGATGCGCTTGCGCACTCCCGTAATCTCCGCCAGCACCGCCGCGGCGGCTGCCGCATCGGCATCCAGGGGCACGGTGAGCAGGATGTGCCTGACACGGCGCCGCTCGGGCTGGCCGAAACGGGCCTGATTGGCGTCGTAGACCCGGCGTATGTCCTCCTCGGCGACGCTGATCCTGGCCGCGAGGGCGGCGACGTCAAGGACGAGATAGTCGAGCTTGACCTGTTCCGTAACCTCGAAGCGCGCAGCGTTCGCCTCGTAGTAGGCGTTGATCGCCTGATCATCAATGGGCTCGTCAGTCAGGAAGCGGCTGACCGGAACCCGCAGCCAGGCCAACTCGCGTTGTTGACTAACCAGCCGCTGGTACTGTTCGCGCTCCGTATGAGTGACCAACTCGCTGCCGACGACGGCGCGTACGAGCTGGCTGCCGACGATCTCTTGGCGCTGCTGTGCCTCGAACATCGACGGCGATAGCCCTTGATATTTAAGGATCTGCTCATAGGCCGCTGGGTCGAATCGCCCGTCACGCTGAAACGCCGGCTCGGCCATGATGCGCCCGCGCAGATCTTGATCCGAGACCCGCAGACCCATACGCGCGGCGACGTCGGTAAGCAAGGTCTCACGAATCATCTCGTCCAAGACCTCTCGGCGCAGGCGCTTGTCATCGAACTGGGCCGAGTCATAGGTGGCCCCCAGGCGTTCGCGCAGTTGGACACGCGCGCTCTGGACGCGTTGGTCTAGGTTTCGCTCGGTGATCTCGTGCCCGTTGACCAGGGCCACCACCGGCTCGGAGCCCCCACCCAGATAGGACTGGATGCCCCAGAGGGCGAACGGAACACTGATCAGGATGATGATGAGCCAGGCGAACCAGCCCTTGGCACGATCATGGATTTGCTGCAGCATGTTTCGATACTCGAATGGGACCTGGAAGGAAGGATCTCAGCCACAAATGAAAGCGGGGTATCCTTGACGGATACCCCGCTTTTTTCTGGTTGGCGGAGCGGACGGGGTTCGAACCCGCGACCCCCGGCGTGACAGGCCGGTATTCTAACCAACTGAACTACCGCTCCAAGACGATGCACCGCGTGGCGCCTCCTGGTTAGGTTCCACCGGACTTGGTGAGTGCTGCAGGGATCGAACCTGCGACCCTCGCCTTGTAAGGGCGATGCTCTCCCAGCTGAGCTAAGCACCCTGAGAGGCACCTTTTTTGGGGGACCCCCAAAAAAGAAAACTATTGTATCGCGTCCTTGAGGGCCTTTCCAGCCTTAAAACCTGGGGTCTTGGAGGCCGCGATCTCGATCGCGGCGCCCGTCTGGGGGTTGCGCCCCGTGCGCGCCGCCCGCTCCTTGGCGGAGAAGGTACCGAAACCGATAAGGGACACCGTGTCTCCGTTCTTAAGGGCCAGCGCAATTTCGTCAGTCAAGGCATCCAGCGCCCGGCCGGCAGCCGCCTTCGGGATATCACCTGCCTCAGCCATCTTCTCGATCAGATCCGACTTATTCATTATTCCCCCAATATCATGGCTACTGTTCCGCGATTACACATTGCCAACGGCTTCTGTCCGTTACCCTGGCGCCTGCCGAGGCGGTCCAGTGACCGCAACCGGGGGCGATGTGCCCACCCCCGAATGCTAAAGCTTAAGTCCGTGGCGGGGCAACCTTGTTTTGCCCGACCGCACCGGAAATCCGTAAAAAAACTTCAATGATGAGTACGCACCAGTTGATCGCGCACCGCGTCAGACACCTTCTCCGGGAGCTCGTCCTTAGGACTTGCACTGTCGCCACCCTCCGCGGCGGTGTCGATCAGTTCAGGCCTGCGGGTTAGCGCAATGTCAAGGACCTCGTCAATCCAACGCACCGGACGAATGTCCAGATGCTGCTGAATGTTTTTCGGGATCTCGGTGAGGTCCCGCTCATTTTCCCGCGGGATGATCACCGTATCAATGCCGCCTCGGTGGGCCGCCAACAACTTTTCCTTGAGCCCCCCGATCGGCAACACCTCACCACGCAAGGTAATCTCGCCGGTCATGGCAACATTGGACCGGACCGGAATCTTGGTCAGAGCCGAGACCAGGGCCGTACACATAGCAACGCCGGCGCTTGGGCCATCCTTGGGTGTCGCCCCCTCCGGGACGTGGATATGTACATCGAAGACGTTGTGGAAATCGGGGGCGATACCCAGTGCGTCGGCGCGCGCCCGCACGACGGTCATGGCGGCCTGGATGGACTCCTGCATCACATCCCCGAGCTGACCGGTGTAGGTGAATTTGCCCTTGCCGGGGACCAGAGCGGACTCGATGCGCAACAGTTCGCCACCCACCTCGGTCCAGGCGAGCCCGGTCACCTGTCCAACTTGGTCGAACTCATCCGCCCGGCCGAACCGGAAGTGCTGAACGCCGAGGTACTTTTCCAGCGACTTGGCGGTGACGATGGTCGCCGTATCGCGCTTCTTCAGCAGGACCTCTTTGACCACCTTGCGGCAGATCTTGGAGACCTCGCGCTCCAAATTGCGGACCCCGGCCTCACGCGTGTAGTAGCGGACGATGTCGCGCACGGCCGACTCCCGAATGACCAGTTCCCCGGATTTGAGCCCATTGTGCTTGGTCTGCTTGGGGATCAGGTAACGCTCGGCGATGGCGATTTTCTCGTTCTCCGTGTAGCCGGAGAGGCGGATCACCTCCATGCGGTCCAGGAGCGCCGGGGGAATGTTGAGCGTATTGGCGGTCGCGACGAACATCACCTCGGAGAGGTCGAAGTCCACCTCCAGGTAATGATCGTTGAAGGTGTGGTTCTGTTCCGGGTCAAGCACCTCCAGCAAGGCAGAGGCCGGATCACCGCGGAAGTCCATCGCCATCTTGTCGATCTCATCGAGCAGGAAGAAGGCGTTGCGCGAGGCGACCTTGGACAGGTTTTGGATGATCTTGCCCGGCAGCGCACCGATGTAGGTGCGCCGGTGACCGCGGATCTCGGCCTCGTCGCGTACGCCACCCAGAGACATGCGCACGAACTTGCGGTTGGTGGCGCGCGCGATGGACTGGCCCAAGGAGGTCTTGCCCACGCCCGGCGGGCCGACCAGACACAGAATGGGTCCCTTGAGCTTGCGCACCCGCTGCTGCACGGCCAGGTATTCCAGGATCCGTTCCTTCACCCGCTCCAGCCCGTAGTGATCCTTGTCGAGGACCTGCTCGGCGACCCGGATATCGTTGCGGATGCGCGTACGCGCCTTCCAGGGCACACTGACCAGGGTGTCGACATAGTTGCGGACCACCGTCGCCTCGGCCGACATGGGCGACATCAGCTTCAACTTCGCGAGTTCGGCCAGCGCCTTGGTCTCGATCTCCTTGGGCATGCCGACGTTTTCGATCCGCTTTGCCAACTCCTCGATCTCGTTAGGGGCCTCGTCGAGTTCGCCCAATTCCTTCTGGATCGCCTTCATCTGCTCGTTGAGGTAATACTCGCGCTGGTTCTTCTCCATCTGGCGCTTGACTCGGCCGCGGATGCGCTTCTCCATCTGCAGGGCGTCGTTCTCCGCTTCCATGAGGCCCATCAGGTGCTCGATCCGCGCCTGGATATCGATCATCTCCAGGACTCGCTGCTTCTCGTCGAGTTTCAGCGACATGTGCGCGGCCATGGTGTCGGCCAGGCGGCCGGCCTCGTCGATACCGGCGAGCGAGGTCAAGACCTCGGGCGGGACCTTCTTATTGAGCTTCACATATTGGTCGAACAGCGCGACCGCGGAACGGATCAGCACCTTTTGCTCGCGCTCATCCGCCTCCAGGGTCTCCGGCAAGGATTCTATCAGCACCGAGAAGGACTTGTCAGTGGTCAAAAAACGGGCGATGCGCGCCCGCCGGTTACCCTCCACCAAGACCTTGACCGTACCATCCGGAAGTTTCAGCAGATGCAGGATATTGGCCAGGGTACCGATTTGTTGGAGGTCATTGGGCCCCGGGTCATCGACGTCCGCGCTCTTCTGTGCGACCAACAGGATCTGCTTGTCGTTGGCCATGGCCACGCCGAGCGCGCGGATCGACTTGTCGCGACCGACGAACAAGGGGATGACCATGTGCGGGTAGACCACGACATCGCGCAGCGGCAGGACCGGCACCTCCGGTGAGGCGGCGGAGAGGGATCGCGAAGATTCATGCTGTGCCATTGACACTCTCGGTGCTGAAACGCTCGTGGGACCGCGGCTGAACAGTGCGACGACCTAATCCCTGACCATCGGCGAGGTCCGGATCGAGGCGCCGCCGGTGCGGCCGACTTAATTACTTGATGGGCAAAGAATCAGGGCGGACAGGGCCCAGTTCAACACAGTGGCGTCGAAGGGAGTCGGGGCGTCCCGCCCCTCGACCTTGGCGGGCGGAGCCGGCAGGCCCGCTTCCGATCGGTGAGCAATAAGGATCAATCCCCTGAAGCGACTTGCTTTTCGAGGCATTCGTAGATCAGGAAGGGCCGGTTCGCGCCCATGATAACCGAGCCGTCCAGGACCACCTTGCACACGCTCTTCATTGAGGGGAGGTCATACATTGTGTCGAGCAGCACCTGTTCCATGATGGTCCGCAGGCCCCGGGCGCCGGTCTTGCGGTCCATGGCCTTCTTGGCGATGCAGCGCATGGCGTCATCGCGCAGTTCGAGTTCCACCCCCTCCATCTCGAACAGACGTGCATACTGCTTTACCAGGGCGTTCTTGGGCTCGGTGAGGATGCGCATCAAGGCCGCCTCATCGAGTTCCTCCAGGGTCGCCATGACCGGCAGACGACCGACGAACTCCGGGATCAACCCGTAGCGAATCAGGTCCTCAGGCTCCACCGCGGCTAGCAGTTCACCGATTTGGCGCTTGTCGTCCTTGCTGTGGACGTCCGCATTGAAACCGATCCCGCCCTTGCGGGAACGTTGCTGTATGACCTTGTCCAGACCCGCGAAGGCCCCGCCGACAATGAAGAGGATGTTCGAGGTATCGACCTGAAGGAACTCCTGCTGCGGGTGCTTGCGACCGCCCTGCGGCGGCACCGAGGCAACAGTCCCCTCGATCAGCTTGAGCAAGGCCTGCTGGACACCCTCACCGGAGACATCGCGGGTGATCGACGGATTGTCTGACTTGCGCGAGATCTTGTCGATCTCGTCGATGTAGACGATCCCGGTCTGGGCCTTTTCGACGTCGTAGTCGCACTTCTGGAGCAGCTTCTGGATGATGTTCTCGACGTC
The DNA here is from genome assembly GCA_016292295.1 of Candidatus Thiodictyon intracellulare. Taxonomy (GTDB): domain Bacteria; phylum Pseudomonadota; class Gammaproteobacteria; order Chromatiales; family Chromatiaceae; genus Thiodictyon; species Thiodictyon intracellulare. The sequence continues at coordinate 10,706 of JADNEJ010000145.1, read as the reverse complement.
CTCCCCCACATAACCGGCCTCGGTCAAGGTGGTCGCGTCGGCGATGGTAAATGGGACATTGAGCAGGCGCGCCAGGGTCTCAGCCAGCAGGGTCTTACCCGACCCCGTGGGGCCGATCAGCAGGATATTGCTCTTGGCGATCTCGATCTCTTCCTTGGCCTCAGAAACCTCCAAGCGCTTGTAGTGGTTGTAGACGGCAACCGAGAGTACCCGCTTGGCGTACTCCTGGCCGATGACAAACTCGTCCAGGCTCTCTTTGATCTCGCGCGGCTTGGGCAGCTTGCTAGTGGCGTCGCCGACCCCTTCCTGCATCTCCTCGCGGATAATGTCGTTGCAGAGTTCGACACACTCGTCGCAGATGAACACGGAGGGGCCGGCGATGAGCTTACGAACTTCGTGCTGGCTCTTGCCGCAGAACGAACAGTAGAGGAGTTTGCCCTCGTCGCTCTTACCGTGGTTACTTCCACTCATCGGGGATAACACTCCGTCAGTCGGTTGGCGATCGGACCCCGGGGGGGCCAATCGATGCTACGTCAATCATAACGCTTTGAGTTCGTGTGGCAAGACGGCAATGCGACCGGATTTGCGGTCAGGTTGGCACAAACCACTGAGGCAACATCGGCGCCACCCGAACGGGCCCGCGGGCCTAAAGCTTGCCAAGCGACGGGCCCCGCTCGGTCAATACCTTATCGATCAGACCGTAGGCCTGGGCTTCGTCGCCACCCAGGAACCGATCACGTTCCGTGTCGTCGGCGATCTTCTCGATCGGCTGACCGGTGTGGTGGGCGAGGATGCCATTGAGCCGATCGCGCAGCAACAGGATCTCGCGGGCATGGATGTCGATGTCGGTCGCCTGCCCCTGAAAACCACCCAACGGCTGATGGATCATCATCCGCGAGTTAGGCAGGCAGTAGCGCTTGCCCGCGGCTCCACCGGCCAACAGGAGCGCACCCATGCTCGCCGCCTGACCAACACACAGGGTACTCACGTCCGGGCGGACGAAACACATGGTGTCGTAGATGGCCAGTCCCGCGGTCACCGAACCGCCGGGGGAATTGATGTAGATATGGATGTCCTTGTCCGGGTTCTCAGACTCCAGAAAGAGCATCTGAGCGACCACCAGGTTGGCCATATAGTCCTCCACCGGCCCGACCAGGAAGATCACCCGCTCCTTCAGAAGCCGCGAATAGATGTCGAACGAACGCTCGCCGCGCGCCGTCTGCTCGATGACGATCGGCACCAGCCCTAGGCCCTCAGGCTTCCACTCGGTGCGACTCACGGGCTTGATCATGCTGTCTACTCGTCTCTCATCTGCGCAATCGATCCGTCCTCGCGGCAGCTGGACGGTAACCGTCCACGACGCCGCGGGAAGCGGGATCTAGGTCCCCGCGGTGCCCACCGACGCCGGGTCGGTCAACTGCGCGAAGCTTATTTCTTCGTCCTCGACGGTCACCTGACTCAGGACCCACTCCACCACCCGATCCTCCAGGACCAGCGACTCCACGGGGGCAAGGCGCTTGCGATCAGCATAGTAAAAATTAATCACCTCCTTGGGGTCTTCGTAGGTGGACGCCAACTCCTCGATCGCGGCCCGGACTCGGGCCGGTTCGGCCTTGATCCCGTTGTACTTGACCAATTCGCCGATGATCAACCCCAGGGCCACCCGGCGCCGCGCCGGCTCCTCGAACAGACTGTCGGGCAGGTCCATGATCGGCGCGCCGATACTCTCACGCATCTGTTCCTTGAGGCCGCGGACCTCCTCCGCCAACAGGACCTTGGGGATCTCCAACTGGTGAGACCCCGCCAGCAGGTCCATCACCGCCTCCTTGGTGCGGGCCTGGAGGCGGGTTTTCAATTCGCGCGCCATGTTCGCGCGCACATCGGCACGCAAGCGCTCGACATCGCCGTCCGCCACCCCGAAGGCGCGGGCGAAGGTCTCGTCCACGGCGGGCAGTTCCGGCGCGGCGACGACATCGACCGTCACCTCGAAGCGCACCGCCCGCCCGGACAGATCGGCACGCTGGTAGCCGTCCGGAAAACTGAGATTGAGCGTGCGGGTTTCACCCGTGCCGACCCCGATGAGCCCGTCCTCAAAACCGGGGATCATGCGCGCGGCGCCGATCTCCACCGGCACCGCGGCAGCTGTACCGCCCGCGAAGGGTTCGGTCTCATCCGCCAAGGTGCCGGTGAAAGAGACCGTCAGGCGGTCCCCGCTCTGCGCCGGACGCTCGACCGGAACCCAGGTCTTGCGTTGCTCACGCAGCCGCTCGATCATCATCTCCAGGTCGGCGTCGGTCACCTCGGTCACCGGCCGTTTGACGACATGACCCGTCAGGGGCACGAGTTCAACCTGGGGCAGGACCTCGAAGGTCGCGGTGAATCCGAAGCGCTGCGTGGCCGGATGAACCTCGGGCTCAATGCGGGGCGATCCGGCGAGGCGCAGCGACCGCTCGGCCATCGCCTCGGCGAAACTCGATTGCACCAATTCACCGAAGACCTCGCGCTCCACCTGGTTCGCAAACCGTTGGCGCAGCAACTTGAGCGGCAACTTGCCCGGCCGGAATCCGGGAAGACGAATGCTACGGACAAGCTCGTGAAGCCGCTTTTCGACCTGCTCCTGAATCGCTTCGCTTGGGAGGTCGACGCGCATCCGCCGCTCAAGACCCTCTACCGTCTCCACCGTTACTTGCATACGTCTCGTCTCCCACTGTCACGACCATCGTCGGAAAAACCTGCTGGTAACCCAACGCCTGTCCCACTCACCGTGGGCCATGCGGGCGGAAGGCCGCCCGGCTTCAAAAGCCCAACAGTATAGCCCGCCGCGCGCCCAGGGTCCAAGGGCGTGGTTCAGCGGCACGCTGCGTGGTAGCGCAGGGTACACCAAGGTCGCGTTGGTCTGCTGCACCCAGGCACCGGGTCAGATGACCTTGGAGAACCCGATGGGGCCCGACTTGTTAGCGAGATAGGCATCGAAGGCCATGCAGATGTTGCGCACCAGCAGGCGGCCCCGCGGCAGGATGCGGATGGTCCCATCGCCGATCTCAAACAATCCATCGCTGACCATGACCTCCAGGCGCTTCAAGGCATCCGCGAAATAGTCCGCGAACACGATGTCCCAGGCGGCCTCCACGGCCGGCATGGAGAGCTGGAAGTTGCAGATCAGCCGGGTGATGACATCGCGGCGGATCAGGTCGTCGCGATTGAGCGTCAGTCCGCGGAAGACCGGCAGGCGGCCGGCGTCGAGGTCGGCGTAATACTCATCGAGTTCGCGCCGGTTCTGCCCGTAAGTGTTGTCCACCTTGCCGATGGAGGTGACCCCGAGCCCGATGAGGTCGCAGTCGGCGTGGGTGGAGTAGCCCTGGAAGTTGCGGTAAAGGGTACCGGCCCACTGGGCTTGGGCCAACTCGTCGTCCGGACGGGCGAAGTGGTCCATGCCGATGTAGACATAGCCGGCCTCGCACAGGCGGGCAATGGTGCTCTGCAGAATCTCCAACTTGACCGCCGGGGCCGGCAGGTCGGTCTCGTTGATGCGGCGCTGGGCCTTGAAGCACGTCGGCAGGTGGGCGTAGTTGAAGACCGAGATGCGGTCCGGCGTGAGCTCGATGATGCGGTCCAGGGTGCTCAGGAAACTCGCCGCCGTCTGCAGCGGCAGGCCGTAGATCAGATCGAGACTAATGGAGCGGAAGCCTTGCGCGCGCGCCGCATCCAGGACCTCGAGGGTCTCCGCCTCGGTCTGGATACGGTTGACCGCCACCTGCACCCGCGGATCGAAGTCCTGCACCCCCAGGCTCATACGATTGAAGCCGATGCGCCGCAGGAGCGCCACAGTGGCGGCATCCGCCTCGCGCGGATCGATCTCGATGGAGAATTCACCGACGGCATCCTCCGCCAGGGTGAAGTGGCGACGGGTCTGATCCATCAGCCCTTGCATCTGGTCGTGGCTCAGGAAGGTCGGAGTGCCGCCGCCCCAGTGGAGTTGCTCGACCACCCGGTGACGGCCGAAGAGCGCCGATTGCATCGCAATCTCCACGTGCAGCCGCTCCAGATAGGGCGGGACCAGGCTGCGGTCCTTGGTGGCGATCTTGTTGCAGGCGCAGTAGAAGCAGACCGTGTCGCAAAACGGCAGGTGAAAATACAGCGACAGTGGCCGCCCGCTCAGGTTGCTGCGCGCACAGGCGGCAGTGTAGGCCGCCACATCGAAGCGCTCGTCGAATTCCACCGCCGTCGGGTAAGAGGTGTAACGGGGGCCGCTCTGGTCATAGCGGCGGATCAGGCCAAGGTCAAAGGAGATACCCTGTTCCATCGATTCTACCCTCAGGTGTCTAAAATGGTTGCGAGGCCCGCGGATTGAGCGGACGGGGCGGCGCGGCCCGGGACCACCGGGACAGGTCGATGCGTCTCACCGATCAGCCGAGGCACTAGAGTGATCGCGAGGTTGTTAAATGCTCGTGAAATGGTTGTGGAATGCGGCGCGGTCGCAGGCCCGCCGGGGACTTGGACTCACGCCTCCTCGAACTCGCTCTGATGCAGGATGAGTTGCTCACGGGTCAACAGTAACACGCCCTCCCCGCCGCACTCGAACTCGAGCCAGGTCCAGGGCACCCGCGGCAGACGCCGCTCCAACTCCTGAGCCGCGTTGCCGACCTCCAGGATCAGGATGCCCCCATCGCTCAAGTGCCGGCCGACTTCCAGCAAGATCAGCAGCACCAGGTCCAGCCCATCCTCCCCCCCGAGCAGGCCCAGTTCCGGCTCGCGCTGATACTCGGGGGGGAGCGCCGCCAGCTCCGAGCGCGCGACATAGGGCGGATTGGACACGATGACTTCATAGCGTTGACCCGCCAGCGCGTCGAACAGATTCGACTCCAAGACCCGTACGCGATCTCCCACCCCGTGGCGCGCCACGTTGCGGCGGGCGACCTCCAGGGCCGCGGGCGAGATATCGACCAGGTCGACGTCCGCATCCGGCAGGAACACCGCCGCGGCGATCCCGATACAGCCGCTGCCGGCACACAGATCCAGCACCCGACCCACCCGGGCCGGGTCGATCCAGGGATCAAAGCCGACCTCGACCAGTTCGGCGATCGGGGAGCGGGGAACCAGCACCTGGTCATTGACCTCGAACGCCAGCCCGGCGAACCAGGCGCGCCCGGTGAGATAAGCGGCCGGCACCCGCTCGATGATCCGCCGCTCGATGAGATCCGCAACGGCCACCTGCTCGGCCGGGGTTAGGCGGCACTCCCGAAAGGAGGCCGGCAACCCGGGCTCCAGCTCCAGGCAACTCAAAACCAGTTGCGTCACCTCGTCCAGGGCATTGTCTGTCCCGTGGCCGAACCAGAGCCCGGCCCGGTTGAACCGGGTCGCCCCCCAGCGGATGTAGTCCTGGATCGTAATCAACCCATCAGGCTGTTCGGCCATCGCGATGCGCTTCCCGGTAGGTGCGGTTACCCGGCTGGCTGGCCGGTCCCGCGGCGCCCGCGGGATGCCGTTAAGCATATCACCGCGACGGCGCCGGCACCCGCTCGGCTGCACTTGCGCCGGGGGCGGCATTGCGAGAAGCGCTTACTCGGCCGGGCTCGCCCCCCCACAACGCGACCGCTCAGGCGGCGCGCCGCTTCCCGCCCGCCTCAGCCAATTCGGGACGGGCCTTGGCGCGTTCGATGCGTCCCCGCTCAACCAGGTCTGCCAGCGTAATCCCACTCAAAAAATGAAATATTTCATCGCTAAGCTGGTCCCACAACTGGTGCGTCAGGCACGGCTGCCCCGCCCGACAGTTCTCACGGCCGCCGCAGCGGGTGAACTCCACCCACTCGTCGACGGCACAGATGATGTCGGCGATGGAGACTTCGGTGGCGGGCCGACCGAGGTAGTAGCCGCCACCGGGGCCGCGGACCCCGCGCACCAACTGCTTGGCGCGCAAGGCCGCAAATAGTTGCTCGAGGTAGGACAGGGAGATCCCTTGATTAACCGAAATATCCGCCAGAGTCACCGGGCCGTTGCCGGAATGCAGCGCCAAGTCAAGCATGGCGGTCACCGCGTATCTACCTTTCGTCGAAAGTCTCATCGTTGGGTACCTGTCAAGTTTGGGTTAAGCCCAGGGGTCGCGGCGAGGGCGGACGCGACTCTGAGTAAAGTAGTCAACAAAGCGCGAATTTCAATATCCCGGCCGTGCAAATCAGCTAAACGGTCCTTCACACCGGCGCGAATGGGCTACCTAACGCACCGGGAAAGGGGTGGACACCACGCCCGCCCGGTAGACGCAGGCCAGAAAAAAGCCGACTGCTCCGTCTGGCCCGCATAGACCCAGGGCCTTAGCCGATAGGCGGCGGCAAACTCGACCGCCTGACCCAGCAGCCGGCGACCGAGCTCGTGGCGCCGCCTGGCCGGGCCCACGAAAACGCTGATATGGGCGTTACGCGGCGCCTCCGCAAAGGGCGCGAACCAGCGCACCAGACTCTAGCCAAGGAACTCATCGCCCTCCCAGGCGAGGAAACACCGGGCACAGGCGGGACGCTCGCGCAGCACCGCCAACAAATGCGACTGCTTACCTCCCGCGGTCAGGACGCGCAGCCGTCTCAATTCGGACAGGCTCAGACGTCGCAGCAGTTTGGATTCAAATCGGATGGCGGACTGGTCGGTCATGTGCGTCCGGCCGCAACGACCGAGATTGGGGGTTGTCGGCCCTAATCTGAATCAGGTATTTTGCCACAGTGTGCGTCCGCGCGCCCGTTTGCGTTCACCGGCGCTCCGCACGGCCCCAGCCGCACCAGCGGGTCCTGCCGATAGAAGGCGCGCAGTTGCGTGTAGACTGCCGGGTACTGCTCGTTGAGGAGACCGGGGGTCTCGAAAAAGGCCTCGCTGACCACTGCAAAAAACTCCCCCAGGGACTCGGCGCCGCAGGGGTCGAGGGGGTGTCCTGCCTCGCGTCCAGACGCCGCCCCAGGTCCGCGAAGGCAGCGGACAGTGCCCGCGACCAGGCCTCACCCGACATGCCGGCGTGCAGCCATTGGCGTAACCGTCGCGCAGGTCGAGCTTGTGGCCCATCTCGTGCACCACGACGTTGTAGCCGTCCAGATCCACAAGGCCCGCCGCCACGTCCGCTCAGGACAGGATCACCGGCTCCCGCTCCCAGGCCTCCCTGCTCTTGACCTGATCGTCCACCCAGACCAGCCCATCGGCGTCCATATATTCTTGACCGGACACAAATTGCTTTGGGTAGACGATCACCGCATACCAGCCTCGATACCAATCCAGACCCAACTCCAGGATCGGCAGACAGACCTGCAGGGCGATGATGAGGCGCATCCGCTCGGTCAGGACCAGCCCTTGCACCGGCTCGAAGGTCTCGTCGCGCAGGAACAGCAGTGCCAGATCGGCCAGCCGGACGGCTCGCTCCGGGGGGAACCCGGCCAGCAGCGAGAGCGCCGCCCAGGCCGCTGCCCGCTCGACCGGGGCATAGCGCCTCCGCTTCCGCGCCAGGATGCGCGAGCGCCACCAGCCGGTCAAAACACCCATGCAAGCCGCCCGTCTAAGAAGCGGAGAATACGCAATCACGCGGCTAGGCCCGCGCGGGTTATGATCCGCGGACCATGAAACGCACCTTGCTCACCTTGGCCGTTCTCGCCCTCGCGGCGACCCTCGCCTGGCTCCTGTGGTTCTGGGAGCCGGTCCCCGCGCCCGGCTACCGGCATCGGCCTCTGGCACTGGCCACCCCGCCCACCGGCGGCGATTTCCGGCTCGAGGCCGGCGGCGAGACCTTGGATCTTAAGGACCTGCGCGGCCAAGTGGTGCTGATCTATTTCGGCTACACTTGGTGTCCGGACGTCTGCCCCACCAATCTGGCCTTCATTGCCGCCGCACTCAAGGCCCTGACCACCGAAGAACTAGCCCGCGTCCAGGTCCTGTTCATCAGCGTCGACCCGGAGCGCGACGCCCCCGGGCGACTGGCCCAGTATGCCGGCTATTTCCACCCCAGGATCCGCGGCGTCACCGGCAGCGCGGACCAACTCGCGGCGGCCGCTCGGCGCTATGGGGCGGCCTACCGGCGAGTCGAACAATCTGACTCGGCGCTGGGCTACCTGGTCGACCACTCCGGCTATACTTATTTGCTTGATACTCGCGGCACGCTGGTGCAGACCCTCGACCACGCGACCCCACCCCCCGTGATCACCGCGGCCATCCGTAAACTACTCGACGCTGGTTAGGAACCGCTGTAGTTGTCGTAATCCAGGTTAAGGAGCCCACTGCCATGCCCCGTTCTCGCGTCCGCTCCCTGTTCGCCGTTGGTCTGCTCACCCTGGCCCCCGTAGTCTGGACCGCGGGTCTCGCCGCCGTCACCGTCAGTGACCCCTATGCCCGCGCCGTCCCGCCCGGCCAGCCCAACAGCGCGGTGTTCATAACCCTGACTAACGGCTCCAACCAGCCCCGCGCCCTGGTCGCGGCCCGCAGCCCAGCGGCCAAGACGGTCGAGTTGCACACTCACACCAACGACGGCGGCGTGATGCACATGCGCAAAATCGAGCGCATCGAGATCCCCGCCGGGGCGAGCGTGCAACTCAAACCAGGCGGGCTGCACGTCATGCTGATCGGGCTCACCGGCGACCTCGCACCCGGCGGCACCGTCGCGCTCGACCTGTCATTCGACGACGGCAGTCAGGCCGAGGTCCAGGCCCCGGTCCGAACCATCGCGACCACACCGATGACCCACTGAGCCTGACGGGGACAGTGGCGGTCGGCTCAGCGGCCGACGCGCCCCTCTCTGTGGGAGCAGCTTCAGCCGCGATGGGCGTCGCAAACTGCCGCAGCATCGCGGCGCGACCACCGAAAACCTTCCGGGCGAGGCGAATGCCCCGCCCGGCGCGGGAGACTCAAGCGCGGATGACCTCGATCGGCCGTCCAGCCGGACTCGTGGCCACGCCGACGGTGGTCCGTTGAGCGATCGGCGGCTGGCCGGCGCGCCGATCGAAGACCACCAGCTACCCGGTCGCAAGGCCAAGCCCGTCCAGGGAGCCGTCCAATTGAGTCAGCCCTTCGGCCAGCGGGTCCGGCGCCCCGTCGCGCCAGAGATGGCGTACTCCCGCTCGAGGGTCCCGCCACCGTTGACGAGGCGATGCAGGAAGGCCATCAGCACCAAGTGCGAGGCGATCTCGTGGTAGGGGCACTGCCAAGCAACGGCTGGCCGTGGCGGCGCCAGAAGGCGAGAAAGGCTTCCAGCAGTTGCACCGGGTTCAGCGTGCCATTCAGGTTCAACTAGATCGGGGCGATCTGCGGCAGCGAGGCCTGGGGCGTGAAGGCCAGGCTGCGGGGCAGGACCTCGCGGTAGATCGGATTGGCGACCGTCAGGCCGCGCCCGGGCGCCATCCGGCACAGGCTGAGATCGATCAGGTACGCGATGTCCTCCTCCGGCACTGCACTCAGTTCGGTGCCGGCCAGCATGGGCTCGATGACGCGGCGCACCCGCTCCTCGCGCAGCTTGTCGGCCAGTTGATCCAGGTGCGTCACCCGCTCGACGAGCAGATACTCCTTGGCCTCGGCGATCAGGTCCACGTCAATCGGGCGGGCACGGTCACGCCCCGCGGCCTCCTCGAAACAGGCCCGGTAGGCGAGCACATTGACCAGCCAGGATTGGTCCAGCGTGAGTTCCCACACCAGCGACATGGCCTCGTGGGTAAAGGCCTGGCCGGTGTCGGCGGTATGCTCCGTGAGCAGAGTGGCGACCTCGGCGGCGGTGAAGTCCCCCAGACGCAGCGATTTAGCCTTGATGTTGAAGGCGCTGCCGCCGGTAATGGGGCTGGGTTCGGAGCGGGCGTGGATCCGATAGTCGCGCAGGCCCCGCACTCCGCACAGGATAACCGCTTGCGGAAAGGCCCCCGGCCTCTGGGAATAGCCCGCCCGTAACTGGCGCAACAGCGAGACCAGCGTATCCTCCACCAGGGCGTCCACCTCATCGAGCAGCAGCACCGCCGGCCGCGGGTCGGCGGCGGCCCAGAACTCCAGCAACTGGGCCAGCCGGTCGCCGGCCGGCACCGCGGCACCACCGTCCTGATACCAGTCGGCGAGCCGCGGATCTTTGCGGTAGATCCGGGCGGAACGCCCGAACACGCTGCAGATGGTGGCCATGCCCTGATCCACATCCTCGCGCGCCGTCTGTGCCCCCTCGATATTGGCATAGAGGGTCCGATAGCGCCCGCCACGGTTCAGATACTCCATCAGCGCCAGTAGACAGGTGGTCTTGCCGGTTTGGCGCGGGGCGTGGAGCACGAAGTATTTTTCCTAGTTGATCAACGCCATAACCGCGTCGATTCCCCAGCGCAGCAAGGGCGGCAGGCAGTAGTGGATGTCGGCTCGCAGGGGCCCTTCGGTGTTGAAAAAGCGCATGATGCACCTGGCGAGCGGCGACGATGCCCGAGCATAACATGCCGGCCGGGGGTGACCGCCGACGTCACATCGCGGCGGACGAAATGTCGTTGTCTTGGTCGTAATCGTTGTCGTAATTCGGAGAAGCTATGCAATTTGCGGTGCGGGAGCATCCCGGGCGCTACGATAACTTCGACCACGACAACGACAACCGCTAGCAGCCTGTCGGACTTAGCGACCGACGCCACCGCCTGAGGACCTTGGGTGGGCTTTTGTGGAAAAAAAGACACTATTTTCAGCTAGAAACGCAGTTTTCCGCGGTGTTCCCCTGACTGCAGACGTAATACGGCCAT
>JADNEJ010000602.1 GCA_016292295.1 Candidatus Thiodictyon intracellulare | reverse complement strand
AATCGAGTGGTTCGTCTCGCGTTGGTCGATCGAGGTCACCTTCGCCGAAGTCCGGTGTCACCTGGAGGTGGAGACCCAACGCCAGTGGGCCGTCAAGGCCATCGCCCGGGCTTGATCGTGGCGTGGATGGCGGCGGCCCCGGCGCGGGGGGCGCTGGCGTGGTGGGGTGGACGCAGTGCACTGGGGGAGTTGCTCAGGGTTGGCCTTGATCACAAATCCGCCCAAGGCCGGCCGGCCCATATGGGTTTGCGGGCGCAAGACCATGTTCTGCAAAGGAGCGGCGACGCTGGGACTGAACAAGGTGGGCGGAATTATGATCAAGGCCATCGAGGTCGATGTCCAGGCCTTCAGTCCGCTGCTTCTGGACCGGGCCGGGAAGAGCCTGCTCAAGTGTCGCAAGTCATTGGCAGTGCACCTGATCGCCCGGGTGCGTGACCTGGTCGGCCCCCCTGTCGGCGAGCCTATTTACGATCTGACGATCAGTTGTCCGGGGAGCTGCGGACGGGCGATATCCGTGCCCGGCCCCAGTTAGCCGGCGCGGACATTCCACCGCTGACCTTGGGCCTGGTTCGCGACCAGCGCGGTTTTGTCTATCGGTCGGCCAGTTTCGCCGTGACCGCCACCGAGCTGTCGATCAGACGGATACTCGATGGCCTTGGTACCCCACCCGGGGCACTGGTGGCGATCGAGCGCGATGCGCTCTGCGCCACCAGCATCGCGTGGCTGCAGGCAAACGGCTACCGCTTCCTGCCCAGCGGCGAGATCGGCGCCGTGCGGTCCGTCTTCGAGGCCTTGATCACAAATCCGCCCAAGGCCGGCCAGCCCATGTGGGTTTTCGCGCGCAAGAACATGTTTTACAAGGAAGAGGTGACGCAGGGACTGAATAAGGTGGGCGGAATTATGATCAAGGCTGTCTTCGACAGCCTCGGGACTCTGAATCATTCGCGTTCGTCCGATCAGTACGGCGAGGCGTGCGACGCCGCCGATCTGTTCATCTCGGTTCTCGCCTATCAGTGCGTGCACCTGGTCCGCCGCCGACTAGCCGACCCTGCGCCAGGTCATCGCGGGCCAGTACCGGATCGCCGTCAGTGTACTGCGCAGCGATAGACGCACGCTGCATCTGCGTCAGCCCACCTGCGCCGATCACGATCAGTTGGCGATCTACTAGGCCCTGGGCATCGACCCGGCCCCCGGCGGGTCTCAGAAGACCATTATCTGATTGCGATACTTCGCCGCAATGGTGGCGGGATACTAGTATTTCCGCAGCGTGCGCTCAGCTGCCGTATTTCTTGATGAGCCAGAACAGGACCACCAGCACAGCGACGGTGAATACTGCTACCTTGGCCATATAAAAGAAGAAAGACAGGGCAGGCGCCATGAAAGGCGGCGGCGGTAGCCCATCGCTCCTCGCCTGATCCGCCAGGTGCGTCACCACGGGTCCCAGCGTATAGGGCAGGGTGCCCTCGACCCGGAAGGATACCAGGGTGGCGTCATCCGAGTCCTTATCGAGCACCTCGAATTCGGTGCCCGAGCCGAGTCCTCGGTCAGACGCGAAGGCGAGTGCAAAGGCCTCGAGATTCTCAGCCTCCCCTTGGTGCTCCCAAGCCTTAGGACGATCCGGCCAAATTCTCTTTGCGGCATATCTCATCAGAAACTCCTACTGGACAAAGGTTGGCGCCGTCGGCGCCCAAGGCATTGACTACAGATTGGCCCGGCTGTCGATGCGGCCCTGCGCGACGTCGCGCAGTATCGCTTTGATAAGCTCCCGGCAGCTGTCTTCAAGATCAAATGACTTGCCGCGCCGAGCCGCGGCAAAGAACCGTGCCAAGTCGCGCTGTTGTGATGCGCTCAGGGACTCTGTGAAGCCCTTGGACGAGATCTCCTTGTCCGGTATCCGGTCGGGCGCCTCCTCGTCGGCGGCCTGGCGGCCGTGTGCCCAGTTCATAGCCCGGGCGCTATAGAGAATGATGCGGTCGAGCAGTATGAACGGGAACTTGGGGTTGGTGGCCGGACCCACGGTGAAGCGCTGAGTGCCGGCCGCCTGTTCGATATCGAGCTTGGCCAGCGCATTGCCCCCCATGAATCCCAACAGGCCCCCGGCGGCGGCCCCCAGAAAGGCCGCCGCCCCCAGAGAATTACCGGCGGTGGCCAGATCGATGGTGGCGCCGGAGGCGGCCCCCGCGGCGATCCCGGCCATCGCGAGTTGGCCGCGGGAGATCCCCAGTGACTTGCTGACCTCCTCGGACAGCAGGTCCTGGTCCAGGATCGAGCCCGGGGCCAGGTTCCAGACGTTGTGCCGGAAGTTGGCGCGGACCTGCTCCTGGGCCCTGGCCTCCAGGGCCCGCAGGCCATCCCCGAAGGCGGCCATCACGGCCTCCTTGGCCCGGTCCTGGCCGCTCTTGAAGACCAGCTTGTTGTTCTTGAAGCTTTGGCTGTACCGAAAGGAGAGGCTCTCACGCAAGAGGTCTAGGATGGTGATGGCAGCCTGGTCGATGCGCCGCTCCCAGTCTCGCACGAAGGCGTCGATGGTCTGCTCCAGGCGCGGCTCCCAGCGCTGGTCGATGCTTTTCAGCGCGCTCAAGAGTTTGACGCGCTCGGCGTAGGTGGCGCGATGGGCATTGAACTCACGCACCGAGTTGAAGGCCTTGCTCAGGGCATCCTGCCACTGTTCCATGTAACGGGGTTGCTTGGTCAGGTTGTTCAGGATCGCCATCCGCGGGCGCGCGGTCAGGCGCAGCAGTTCAATCTCGATGCGGTCCTTCTCCTTGATGCGCTTGGAGCCGTCCACGACCAGGATGATGCCTGCCCCCGCCCCGACCGGTTCCAGCAGAGCGCAGTCATGGGCAAACAGCGGATCGGCGCGATGGGCCTGGACGAAGGCCCCGGCGAGGTCCGACTGGGTTCCATGGGCCTGGAACCACTCCAGGATCGCGCTGGGGTTCTGGAAGCCCGGGGTGTCGATGAACTCGATGACCGTTTGGCCGTCGATGATAACCGGATAGACATCGGACTCGGTGGTGGTACCGGCCCGCTGGTCGATGGCAATACGGTCGTTCTCGGTGAGGGTTGCGACCACGGAGGACTTGCCCGCGTTGGGGTGCCCCATAATCGCCAAGCGTGGGATCTCAAGCGCCATCATGTCTCTCTGTCACCGCCCTCGGGGGTCAGCATGTCCAGCCGCAGATAGGGGTCGGCCAATTGGGCGATCTTGCGCTGCCAATCGGTGAAGTCGAAGGCGCGCACCGGCGGCAGGGGGTCGTCGTCCTGGGGGTCGCCGACCAGAGCCAGCAGCACCTGGGCCTGGGTGCCCGCGGCGGCGCGCAACTCGCGCAGGAAGCGCAGGTTCTCTGTGATCGGCGGTTGGGAGCCGTCCATGATGACCGCGACCCGTCCCGGCGGGGCCTGCCAGCGTTGGCCCTCGACCCAGTTCACCACCCCGACAGTCATGGCATTGCCGGATCCGAAGGACGCGGACGCGGCGACCCGCCATCCGGTGAGGGTTTTGACCAGTTCTGCCACGCGAGGGCGCTGCGCGTCGTCAATCAGCTCGTCCACATCGAGTTGGACCAGCACCAGGCAGGCGTCGGCGGCGACGCCGCCTGGCACCTCAGTCCCACGGGGCTCCAAGGGCGCTGCCGTAGGCTCGAGCTCGGGCTCAACCGTCGGTTCCGGCTCCGGTGCAGACCGGGCTTGCGGCGCGGCGATCGGTTGCGGCGGGGCTCCGGGTGAGGGCGGTGACCCAGGTGCAACCCAGGCTTGCTGCGCCGGTTCAGATTCCGCAGGCGATTGCAGTCCTGGTTTCGGTTCCGACGCCGGTTCGTGCTGGGTCACCGGTGCCGATTGAGCCGCCGGTCTCGGTGCCAGTTCCGGCGGCGGGGTCGGATGCGGCGCCAGTTCTGGTGCGGGTGCTGGCCTCGGTTCCGGCCCCAGGGCGGGTTGCGGCTGCATCTTATCACCCGGTGGGCGAATTGCTGCCGGTTTAGGCGCGCTTTGGGGCGCCGGTTTCGGTCGGATGTCGGATGGGGGCCCGCCGCCGACGGCAGCCACAGCTTGCGGACGAAGCAGCCCTTCGGCCCTAGGCGCCGGCAGGACCTCGCTTGGCGGACCTTGATGCTCGGTTTCGACCTTAGTTTCCAGCTCGGCCGCCGCTGGTGGTGCGGCAGCGGCGGGCCGCGTGGCCGCCGCGTCCAAGGGCGTCGTTGCGGGGGGCGGGGGCGTCGTTGGTTCGGGGTCTGGACGCTTGGGTGCCGGCCCTCCACGGTCCGCAATCAGCCCGGGCTTACCCTGGCGCGCCTCGCCCCAGGGCCTCGTCACCGTCACCTGCTCCGTCGGGCGCGGGGTCGTCGGGGGATGGGTTGGGGGCGCGGCGATGGGGTGAGCCAGTGGCCCCTGGTGGGTGATGGGTGCAGGGATCGGCATCGCGGTGCCATGCCCGCTGCCGTGGGTGGCGATCTCGACCGTGGGTGTCAACAGACGGGCATAGAGGGCCTGGGTGCGGCCCTGTGTGAAGGGCAGCCGCTCCAGCAGGTGCCGCTGGGTCAGGAGCGAGGCACCGAGCAACAGGAGTCGCGGCAGGAGGCCATAGGTGCAGACCGCCAGGACCAGGAACCAGCGCCAGGAGCGCAGATCACCGGCGTCGAGCAGTGACAGCGGGTCCTTGAGTAGGATACGCGAGCCCGCGACCTGCTCCAGTGATGGATAGCCGACTCCCTCACCGAACAGCCAGCCCCAGGGGGTGGCAACGACGCGGGCCAAGCCATGGATGAACTGCGGGCTCAGATCCAGCGCGGTTTGCCAGCCGAAGGCCAGGTCCGTGAACCACTCTAGCCCGATCGTAGTCAGGATCACACTCAGGTTGAAGACGACGCCGAAGACCTGCGCCGGGATCAGCATCGGCAGGAAGGAAACGGCTCCATAGAGCGCGTATTGGGAGCGCAGGCGTCCGACTTGGGTCGCGGTGCGGTCGTTGACCTCCTGGCGTGTGGCCGCGAGATGCTGGTGCAGCAGCCAGCCGCTCACGCGGATCACCAGGGGTCGGATCAGGCGTCCGAGCAGGCTCAGATCCTGGACCGCTCGGTCAACCGGCCGCGCGCGGCGCACCAACCAGGCTACCGTGGCCCCACCTACCAACAAAAATTGTATTAAAACCAATAGAAAGATGTAGATGGCAACGTTGATCGGGCGATGACCGTCGTAGCTCAGCAGGGCGGAGGCCGCGCCGATGCCGATCAGAAACCCGAGCACCGCCAGCCCCAAGGCGGTGAGTCGCTGCGCCTGGGCGAAGGTGCGTCCGGGCAGCAACAGACGCCGTTGCGGGAGTTCCGCGGCGCGGCGTTCGCGCAGCCACCGCCGCAGGCTCAAACGCCGATGTAGGGTCGAATGGGGCAGGGTGGTTACGACGGCCGGGGCAATCCGGTCCAAATAGAGGGTACGGTCCCGCTCCGTCAATGCGTTACGGGCCGCAGTGCCTTCGTGCAGCACCTGCTCGTCGGCGCCCAGGTAATGTTCCAGGTCGATGAGGTCGACGACCGTCCAGCGATCGGTCTCCCGGGCGTCGTCGGCTTCAGGAGGGTCTGTGTGCCCGATGTTCATGGCGGTGATGTTGCACTCTCTAAGGTTCGGGTACGGTCAAGTGTGTGCCGCGTATCCCGGCTCGCAACGGGTGCCGCGCCCCATGCGCCAGATCCAGCTGTACGGCAGGGTGACGCGGGGCGAGGCGCGGTGGTGAACAGCGCGATGCGTCCCTGGCCATCAAGGCGCCGCTGGGCTCGCGAGGTCTCTGCGCCGTCGTCGCCCTGGAACTGGGCGTCGTAATGGATGGCGGCCTCACCGCGCAGATCGTCACGCAATCAGTCCCAACGGCCGAAGCCCGGTGCGAGGGGCTAGCTGCCCGAGCTTCACATGGGCGATCGGCATCTGGGCTGCCGGCGCCGGAAGGCGCCGGAAGGTCCAGCCGCGCGCTGCTCTTCCAGGCGTGGCGCGCCGGGATCCTGGCGCGGTGCAGTGTCAGTCGGCTAGCCAGGGCGACACCGGCGCCGCCGACGATCGCACGCTTTCTGAACTCGGCACCTGGCATGATGGGAAATGGATTGACTGGATAGGAGCGAATGTCTATTTTACATGACACGCGTTAGTGTCAACCAACAAATACAGATGATCCCGAATTCGTCCACGAGAGGCCTTAACATGGACCCCACGCAGCGTATCGAGCAGGCACTGGAAGCGGCCATTGTCTCCGCCCAGGGGCCGAGTTGCCCCCCGGGGTTCGCCCAGGCATTGAGGTACTCGGTCTTTCCCGGTGGGGCACGGATCCGCCCGCGCCTGTGCCTTGCGGTCGCCTGGGCCTGCGGCAACAGTGACCCGGAGACTACGGACGCCGCTGCCGCGGCTATCGAACTCCTGCATTGCGCGTCCCTGGTGCATGACGATCTGCCCTGTTTCGACGACTCCACCCTGCGGCGCGGTCGGCCATCGGTCCACTGTGCCTACGGCGAGCGCCTAGCCGTGTTGGCTGGGGATGCCCTGATCGTACTCGCCTTTGAAATCGTCGCGCGCCAGATCATCGCGGCGCCGGGTAACGTCAGCCGGGTAATGGCCACGATCGCGCGCTGTACCGGTGCGCCGGCCGGCATCTGTGCCGGACAGGCCTGGGAGTGCGAGTCCGATGTCGTGCTCGAGGATTACCATCGCGCCAAGACAGGGTCGCTGTTCGTCGCCGCTACCGTGGCGGGGGCTGAGTCGGTCGGGGCCCCGACCGAGTCCTGGCGTCTGGTCGGGGAGCGTTTGGGTGAGGCCTATCAGGTGGCGGACGACTTGGGCGATGCCATGGCCTCTAGCCGCGAGATGGGCAAACCGCTGGGGCGCGACAGTTCACTGGGGCGTCCGAACGCGGTCCAGGAATTGGGTATCGAGGGTGCCGTGCGGCGGCTCAAGGATCTCGTCGCCAGCGCGACCGACGCCGTCCCTGCCTGTCCCGGGGCGCCCGCTCTCCAGGCGCTGATCGCCGCCGAGTCCCGGCGGATCCTGCCGGAAGAACTCGCGCGGCTCGCCGCCTGATGACCCAAGTGTCAATACTGGTTGACAACCGATGCAGTAAGGCTAGACTGAGACCAGTTTCGTGGTCTGCTTTTCCCGTCACCGCGTCCCCCGTACTTCTTCAAGATTCATAGAGACGACCGAGCATCCGAGTGAATATTACAACCACCGCCGTGGTTTTCGCACAGCCCGGGCAATTGCGCCTCGAGCTGCTCGATCTCACGCCTCCCAGTCCGGAGGACGTGGTGGTCGATATCGACTGGAGTGGCATCAGCACAGGCACTGAGCGGCTGCTCTGGACCGGGCGTATGCCGAACTTCCCGGGGATGGGCTATCCCCTGGTGCCGGGGTACGAGTCAGTGGGTCGGGTCGCGATCGCGGGTGACTGCTCCGGTCTCCAGGAAGGTGACACCGTGTTCGTGCCGGGCGCCAACTGCTACGGTCCGGTACGCGGACTCTTCGGCGGGGCCGCCGCGCGCGTCGTGGTCCCAGGTGCGCGCGTGGTGCCGATTGCGGCCACCCTGGCCGAGCGAGGCGTATTGCTCGCCCTAGCGGCGACGGCCTGTCACGCGGTGTCGGCATCACCGGCGCAACTGCCACAACTCATCGTTGGACACGGCGTCCTTGGGCGTCTCATCGCGCGCCTCACTATGGCGATGGGTGGCGAGCCGCCGGTCGTCTGGGAGACCGATGCGGGCCGTGCCGCGGGCGCCCTGGGTTATACGGTGGTCCATCCGGACGCTGATCCGCGTCAGGACTATCGCTCCATCTATGATGTGAGCGGTGACGCCAGCCTGCTCGATCGGCTGATCGCCCGCCTGGCGCCGCAGGGCGAAATCGTACTTGCTGGCTTCTACACCGAGCCCCTGTCATTCCAGTTTTCCACGGCTTTCAAGCGTGAGCCGCGGCTCCGGGTGGCAGCAGAGTTCAAGGAACTCGATCTGCGCGAGGCCAGACGCCTCGCCGAATCCGGGGCGCTGTCGCTTGATGGCCTCATCACTCACCGACATCCAGCGTCAGAGGCCGCGGCAGCCTATCCGACCGCCTTCGGCGATCCCCGTTGCATCAAGATGATTCTCGACTGGAGGCCAGACGCATGACCATTCTGACCGGCCAGACCAGCCAGGTCCTCGCCCAGCGCGATTTCGGCGAAGGCCAGAGCGGCCCTGGCCGGCCCTCGGGCGCGCCGATTCTCTTGTCCGGCCGCCAGACTCAGATTATTGCGATCTACGGCAAGGGCGGGATCGGCAAGAGCTTCACGCTCGCCAATCTTTCCTACATGATGGCCCAGCAGGGCAAAAAGGTGCTGCTGATCGGTTGCGATCCCAAGAGCGATACCACCACGCTTCTGTTCGGTGGACGCGCCTGCCCGACCATCATCGAGACTTCGTCCAAGAAGAAGGCGGCGCGTGAGCCGGTATGTATCGGTGACGTCTGCTTCAAGCGCGACGGGGTCTACGCCATGGAGTTGGGTGGACCTGAGGTTGGCCGCGGCTGCGGCGGGCGCGGGATCATCCACGGCTTCGAGTTGCTCGATAGCCTGGGCTTCCACGAGTGGGACTTCGACTATGTCCTGCTCGATTTTCTGGGCGACGTTGTGTGCGGGGGCTTTGGCCTGCCGATCGCCCGTGACTTATGCCAGAAAGTTATCGTAGTCGGTTCCAACGACCTGCAATCGCTCTATGTCGCCAACAACGTATGCAGCGCCGTGGATTATTTCCGTAACCTGGGCGGTAACGTGGGTGTGGCCGGCATAGTGATCAACAAGGATGACGGTACTGGTGAGGCCCAGGCCTTCGCGCGAGCGGTGAGTATTCCTGTGCTCGGCTGCATCCCCGCCAACGAAGAGATCCGTCGCAAGAGCGCGAGCTACCAGATCGTCGGCGTGCCCGGCAGCACCTGGGGAGCCCTCTTTGAGGCGCTAGCCCTCAACGTGGCGGAATCGCAACCCCAGCGTCCCAAACCGCTGAGTGCGGAGGGCCTGCTGGATCTTTTCAAGTCCGATTACGTGGGCCGTCATGTGGTCTTGGAGCCTGCCACAATCGAGGACATGCGCGGCAAGTCCTACGCGCCCAAGCCTTCGCTCGAAGTCATCTACGACGACGCCTAGAATTCCCGAGCACGCAATCCTAGGCGCAGAGACCGAAACTCCAAATGACCCAGACACTGAGCAAGTCCGTCGGTACCACCGCATCCGAGTGTCCCTTCGGGGCGTCGGAGGGGTTGGGTGGCCTGCGGTCACTGGAACTGGGAGCGGTTCCGGGCGGCGTCCGTGTCGCCGCCAGTGATGAGTCCAAGGTCCGAAGTGTCGGCGCCCATGACCAGCCCCAGAGCATGTGCCCCGCCTTCGGCTCACTGCGGGTCGCTTTGCGCATGCGGCGCACCGTCAGTGTGTTGGTCGGCTCGGCCTGCTGCGCTTACGGACTAACCTTCACCTCCCATTTCTATGGGGCGCGGCGTAGCGTCGGCTACGTCCCCTTCGACTCGGAGACCCTGGTCACCGGCAAGCTTTTCGAAGACGTCCGCGCTGCCGCTTACGCGCTTGCCGACCCCGAGCGCTACGATGCCGTGGTCATCATCAACCTGTGCGTTCCCAGTGCCTCCGGGGTGCCGTTGCGGCTGCTGCCCGAGTCGATCAACGGGGTACGCATCATCGGGATCGACGTCCCCGGATTCGGCGTGCCGACCCATGCCGAGGCCAAGGACGTGCTGTCGGCCGCTATGCTGCGCCGGGCGCGGCAGGAGGCCGAGCAGGGTCCGGTGCAGGCACCCCGCGGCGGGCGTTCGTCGCGGCCGACCGTGGCCTTGGTGGGTGAGATGTTCCCGGTCGATCCGATGACCGTGGGTATGTTACTCGAACCCCTGGGCTTGGCTGCCGGCCCCGTGGTCCCGACCCGGGAGTGGCGTGAACTCTATGGGGCCCTGGCAAGCGTCGCCGTTGCCGCGATCCATCCCCAGTACACGGGTGTCTGCAATGAATTTGCGGTTGCCGGGAGGCCGGTAATCGGCTCGGCGCCGGTCGGCTACGAGGGTACCGCGGCCTGGTTGGAAGGTATCGCTGCCGCTTGTGTCGTGAGCCCCGCTAACCTGGATAGTGCCAAGAATCGCTGGCTGCCGGCCACCAAGCAGGCCATTGCCGGGTCTCCGATCAAGGGCCGCATTACCCTCTCAGGCTATGAGGGGTCCGAACTCCTGGTCGGGCGCCTGTTGGTCGAGAGCGGCGCTGATCTGCGCTACGTGGGTACGGCCTGTGGGCGGACCCAGTGGTCCGCACAGGACTGCGACTGGCTGGAGTCGAAGGGTGTGCGGGTTCAATACCGCGCTAGCCTGGAGCAGGACCTGGAGGCCATGGCCGAGTTTGCACCCGATCTGGTGGTCGGGACTACGCCGGTGGTGCAAAAGGCCAAGGAGGCCGCGACCCCCGCGCTCTATTTCACCAACCTGATTTCTGCGCGTCCCCTGATCGGCCCGGCCGGTGCCGGCTCGCTGGCACAGGTGATCAACGCCGCCTTGGCGAGCCGCCCTCGCTTCGCTGCCATGGACGCCTTCTTCCGCGCCGTGGACAACCAATCCCCCGTGGGTCTTGGTGCCCGTGCCCCTAGTGGGGCTGGGAACGGGGAAGCGATTGGGACAGAGGGCCTGGCATCATGCTGATTCAGGACCTGGATCGGGCCGGGGGCTATTGGGGGGCAGTCTACGCCTTCTGCGCCGTCGATGGGCTTCAGGTCATCATCGATGGCCCGGTCGGGTGCGAAAATCTGCCGGTCACCGCGGTCCTGCATTACACGGACGGCCTGCCGCCATACGCCCTGCCGGTCGTAGTGACCGGTCTTGGGGAAGAGGAGCTGGGCCAAAAGGGCACCGAGGCCGCGTTGCGTCGGGCTCATGGGACCCTGGATCCTGACCGGCCCACGGTGGTGGTGACCGGCTCTATCGCTGAGATGATCGGCGGCGGCGTCACTCCCAGCGGCACGAACATCCGGCGTTTTCTGCCGCGCACCATTGATGAAGATCAGTGGCAGAGTGCGGACCGCGCGCTGTTCTGGTTGTGGGCCCAGTACGGCGAACCCGCGAGCGCCAAGTCCAAGGCTGGCTCCAAGGAGGTGCGCAGGCCTGGGGCCAAGCCACGGGCCAATATCGTTGGCCCCATGTATGGTACCTTTAACATGTGGTCGGATCTGGCCGAGGTTCGGCGCCTGATCGAGGGCATCGGCGCCGAAATAAACCTTGTCTTTCCTCTGAGTTGCAGCCTTTCTGAAGTGACGCGCCTGCGTGACGCGGATGTTACGGTCTGTATGTACCGGGAGTTCGGGCGCCTGCTGTGCGAGGCCCTGGACAAGCCCTATCTACAAGCCCCGATCGGCCTGCACGCCACGACCCGCTTTCTGCGTACTCTGGGTAGCCTGTTGGGTCTCGACCCGGAGCCTTTTATCGCCGCGGAAAAACGCACGACGCTCGCCCCGATCTGGGACCTGTGGCGCTCGGTGACCCAGGACTTCTTTGCCACCGCGAGTTTTGGCGTGGTCGCCACCGAGACCTATAGCCGTGGTCTGCGGCACTATTTAGCCGATGAACTGGGCCTGCCCTGCATCTTTGCGGTCGCCCGACGTCCCGGGGTCAAGCCGGATAATCAGGCCGTGCGCCGACAAGTGCAGGAGCAAACCCCGCTGATCCTCTTCGGTAGCTACAACGAACGTATGTATCTGGCGGAAATTGGGTCGCGGGCGGCTTATATTCCTGCGTCCTTTCCAGGGACCATCATCCGCCGCCACACCGGCACTCCCTTCATGGGGTATAGTGGGGCCACTTATGTCGTGCAAGAGGTCTGCAACGCCCTCTTCGACGCACTGTTTCATATCCTGCCGTTGGGTTCGGATCTCGATCGCGTCGACCCGACGCCGGTCCGCGTTCATGAGGAATTAGCTTGGACGGATGAGGCCAAGGCGGCCCTAGATGCGGACCTGGAAAGCCAGCCAATCCTGGTGCGGATCTCCGCCGCTAAACGTCTGCGTGACGTGGCCGAGCAGACGGCCCGCAAGGCCGGGGAGTCAACGGTGACCCTAGAACGGCTGCGCCGCGTCCAGGGGCGAGTGCTCGAGGCCGTGACCATATGAGCGACCTTCAAGTAAATTTGTGTGACGTTGGTAGCGGTGCGCAACAGCACAGGAGTCTCCACCATGACCGCTTTCAGCCACGCATCCGCACTCTGCGCGCAGGATCGGCGGCAGTACCGCCTGATCTTCTGGATCGTCTTTGTGGTGTTTTTTATTATTACACCGTTGGCGCGGCTGTTGCCGAGTCCCTGGCAGCCCTGGCCGCCGGTGAGCAGCGTGCGCCTGTCTGTCATCGCCGAGGCGCGGGCGGTGACACATCGGATTCTTCCGTTCGCCTTTCTCTGACGTCCTATAATGGGACGTCCGTCCGCGCCTGGCGGACTTCGGGCAAGTAGCGAGATGCGGCTCAGTTCGCTGCATCTCTTTGATTCGCGCGGCGACGCGCGTTAACGGCCGTAAGGCCATTTTCATGATCTGGAGGTAATTTCCATGGCCGAGAATACCAAGAGTCCTTCTGGACTTTCCGATGACGAAGCGAAGGAATTTCAAGGCGTCTTCGCGTCGAGCTTCACCGCCTTTGTCGGCGTCGCGGTCGTTGCCCATATCCTGGCTTGGGCCTGGCGTCCCTGGCTGTAGTCAAAAGATCGCTATCGTCAATGCAACTGATTAGGAGTTAAACCAATGGCCGTATCCGCTCAAGCAGACATATACAAGATTTGGAAGCTGTTTGATCCGCGCCGCGCGCTGATCGCGCTGTTCGGCTTCCTGGCCGTACTCGCAGTGCTCATCCACCTGATCCTGCTCAGCACCGCCAACTTCAACTGGCTCGACACCGCTTATGCCGTCCCGCCGGTTTCGCGTCCGGTCGTGGTCAAAGCCCCGGCTGCGGCGAAGGCTCCGGCTGCCGCCCCGGTCCCGATTGCTGCACCAGCAGCGGCGAAGGCCCCGGTTGTTGTGGCCCCGGCCCCGGCCGCTGCCCCGGCCCCGGCGAAGTAGCGTCCATCGCCAAGGGCGGCGGACGGGAGGCTATTGCAGTACCTCCCGTCCGCTCCGGGCACCGTGGGGATGTTGTCGCAACGGCAACTCCCGACTAGAGGGTTGAACCATGGCCATGCTAAGTTTTGAGAGAAAATATCGCGTTCGTGGGGGAACGCTGATCGGCGGAGATCTCTTTGACTTCTGGGCGGGGCCGATCTATGTCGGCTTCTTTGGCGTCACCGGGATTTTTTGCGCCGTTTTAGGTACCCTATTGTTTGTTTGGGGGGCGGCCATGGGGCCGACCTGGAATCTGTGGCAGATCAGCATCGCGCCGCCGGATCTGAGTTATGGGCTCGGGATGGCGCCGATGGCGAAAGGGGGTCTGTGGCAGATCATCACCATGTGCGCTATCGGCGCCTTCGTCTCTTGGGCGCTCCGCGAGGTTGAGATCTGTCGCAAGCTGGGTATCGGATTTCATGTGCCGGTTGCCTTCAGTGTTGCGATCTTCGCCTACGTCACCCTGGTGGTGTTTCGCCCGATCTTGTTGGGTGCCTGGGGGCATGGCTTTCCGTACGGCATTCTCAGTCATCTGGACTGGGTGTCGAACACGGGATACCAATTCCTGCACTTCCATTACAACCCGGCGCACATGCTGGCCATCGCCTTCTTCTTCACCAACGCGCTCGCGCTCTCCATGCACGGTTCGTTGATCCTGTCGGTGGTCAATCCGCCGAAGGGTGAAGAGGTGAAGACGTCAGAGCATGAAAACACCTTCTTCCGGGATGAGGTCGGCTACTCCATCGGCGCCTTGGCCATCCATCGGTTAGGCCTGTTCCTCGCGCTGTCTGCGGCCTTCTGGAGTGCCGTGTGTATCGTTATCAGTGGTCCCTTCTGGACCCGCGGCTGGCCGGAATGGTGGACCTGGTGGCCAAACCTTCCGATTTTCGGCTGATCCTGGAGTACCACTATGGCTGAATACCAAAACATCTTTACTACGGTGCAGGTGCGCTCGCTGGCCTATCCTGGGGTTCCCCATGATCAGGGCCAGCATGACCGGATCGGAAAGCCGTTCTTCAACTACTGGGTGGGTAAGATCGGCGATGCGCAGATTGGCCCCATCTATTTGGGGGCCACTGGGGTCTTCGCGGTGATCTGCGGCCTCATTGCCATCACGATCATGGGCTATGGCCAGGCAGCCTCGGTGGGTTTTAGCCCCATGAAATTCTTCCAGCAATTCTTCTGGTTGGCGCTGGAGCCCCCGGGTCCCGAGTACGGGTTGCACATTCCTCCCTTGGCAAAGGGCGGCTGGTGGCTGATCGCGGGGTTCTTCCTTACCATGTCGATCCTGCTGTGGTGGGTGCGTACCTACCGGCGGGCCATCGCCCTGGGGATTGGCACGCACATGGCGTGGGCCTTCGCCGCCGCGATCTGGCTCTATCTGGTCATCGGCTTCATCCGCCCGCTGATGATGGGCTCCTGGTCCGAGGCACCGCCGTTCGGTATCTTCCCGCACCTGGACTGGACCGCTGCCTTCTCGATCGCCTACGGTAATCTGTACTACAATCCGTTCCACATGCTCTCGATCGCCTTCCTGTATGGCTCGGCCTTGCTGTTTGCCATGCATGGTGCGACGATTCTGTCGGTGAGCCGTTACGGTGGTGATCGCGAGATCGATCAAATCGTGGATCGTGGTACGGCCGCGGAGCGTGCTGCGCTGTTCTGGAGATGGACCATGGGCTTCAATGCCTCCATGGAATCCATCCATCGCTGGGCCTATTGGTTCTCGGTATTGGTGGTGATCACGGGCGGTATCGGCATCCTGTTGACGGGAACCGTGGTAGACAACTGGTATCTGTGGGGTATCAAGCACGGGCTGGTTCCGCCCTATCCAGTCGTTGGCGTGCCGGTTCCCGATCCAGTTTCACTCCCGGGAGCACTGTAATGAGAACGACGTTTTTTTCAACCCATAAGGTGCTGCCACTGGCAGCCGTCGGCCTTGCCCTGGTGGTCGTCGGGGGGTGTGAGCGTCCCCCCCCGCAGAGCACGCAGCTGGGTTATCGGGGGGTCGGTCAGAATGCCTTCGTCAATCCCAGGTTTTTTGCGGCACGGGTAGCGGCCAATGTAGCGCCGGAACCACAGCCGGCTGCGGTGCCGGTTGCTGTAACCGCCGGGTCGGTGTATAAAAACCTGCAGGTGCTGGGTGACGTGCCGATCACGGAGTTTACCCGTCTGATGCTGGCCATCACCGAGTGGGTGGTGCCGAGGGATCAGTGGGTGGACGGTCAGGGCTGCGTTTACTGCCATGACATCGCGGCGATGGAGGCGGACACCAAATACCAGAAGGTAGTGGCGCGGTCGATGCTCCACATGACCCAGCGTGCGAACCGGTCCTGGGGCGCCCATGTGGCCC
The DNA here is from genome assembly GCA_016292295.1 of Candidatus Thiodictyon intracellulare. Classification (GTDB taxonomy): domain Bacteria; phylum Pseudomonadota; class Gammaproteobacteria; order Chromatiales; family Chromatiaceae; genus Thiodictyon; species Thiodictyon intracellulare. Next base: position 7,370 of record JADNEJ010000602.1, on the reverse strand, counting down.
CCTCGGGGGTGACCTGTTACACCTGCCATCGTGGCAATGCGATACCGAAATACGTCTGGACGACGAATCCCGGTGAGAAGCCGCGTGCAAGTGGATATGCTGGCCTTCAGAACCGGCTGTCGCCGGTGCCGGCCTTCTCCTCGTTGCCCTACGATCCGCTGACCACCTACTTCGATAAGGATACTGCCATCGCGATCACGCCGACGAAAGCGATGGCTCCGGTCGAGCCGAAGACGGTAAACACCATGAGGGGTGAAGGTACCTATGCCCTGATGATGTATATCTCTAAGTCTCTTGGGGTCGGCTGCAACCACTGCCACAACAGCCGCCAGTTCGCGGACTGGGCGCAGAGTTCGCCGCAGCGGGTGAAGGCTTGGTACGCAATCCGGATGGTGCGCGAGGCAAACAAGGAGTTCGTCATGCCGCTGAACCCCATCCTGCCGGCGGCCCGCAAGGGTCCCCTAGGTGATCCGATGAGGATCGCGTGCGAGACCTGCCATCAGGGCGTCAACAAGCCGTTGCTGGCCGCTCCGATGCTGAAGGACTACCCGGAACTGGGTCCGCTAAACGACCCGGCCGTGGAAGCGGCCGCTCCTGCCACGGTGCAAACCGGTGTTGATGATGGTGCTGCGACCGATGCCAAGGTGACTGGGCAGCCGGGAACAGCGGCGGGGGTGATGTAAACGCCGTAGTGTTGTAAAATAGAGGTTAGCCGGGGAGCGATCCCCGGCGAGCCCCGAGGTCGATAGTGAGCAGAAAATGGGGCGCGGGTCGGCCGATCTGGCCCGTGCGTTGTGGACTGCGAGGAATCCTCGGGGGAGAGATCTGTTTGATGGCGTCGTGGCCGCGGTGGTCACGGCAGTTACAGGTCGCGCCTGGTGCGCGGAAACGGCCTTTATGGCTAACTTCATGTCTGGAGTGTAATTCAAATGGCTGAAGACAAGAGCATTGGTTGTTCGGGGCTGACGGACGACGAGGCGAAGGAGTTTCACGGGGTCTTCATTACGAGCTTCACTGCGTTCGTTGGTGTTGCGGTGGTTGCCCATATCCTGGCTTGGGCGTGGCGGCCTTGGCTGTAGCTTACAGCACGTCATCGTTAATCCAACTGATTAGGAGCTAAACCAATGGCCGCATCCATTCAATCAGACCTGTACAAGATTTGGAAGCTGTTCGATCCGCGCCGCGCGCTGATCGCGCTTTTCGGCTTCCTGGCCGTACTCGCCGTGCTCATCCATCTGATCCTGCTCAGCACCGCCAACTTCAATTGGCTCGATACTGCCTACGCCAAGCCGCCGATCTCCCGGCCGGTGGTGGTCAAGTCGCAGGTCTCGGCCCCGGTGGCAGCTCCGGCTCCCGCGGCGGTGATCAAGAAGTAGCGGACGAGACTCGCGGAACCGCTCGGCCAGGCTCGGCGACGATCCGGCCGACCCGTCCCGTTTAGGGGTCTCAGTGCAGACGAATTGAAATCCGGAGCGCCTTCTTGCGGGGCTCCGGTTTTTTTGTGAAACCGTTTCCCTTGTCAGTTCGGCCGCTCGGCTTTGTGCTATTTTGGAGATGACAACTTGAAGGCAGCGATTGTCCGGCATGCGATAAGCGATGGTAACGGGCCTGCCGGGCAGCAGGACGCTTTGGAGCGTGTGATTCTGGTCGACGCCGATGACCGTTCCCAGGGAGATGGGGACAAGCTCAACGTACACCGCCTTGGTCAACTGCATCGAGCCTTCTCTATCTTTGTCTTCAATGCGAAGGAGGAGGTGTTGCTCCAGCGGCGCGCCGATGCGAAATACCACTTCGCCGGCCGTTGGTCAAACAGTTGCTGCGGGCATCCGCGCCCCGGGGAGGCCACCGCAAGGGCGGCAGTGCGCCGTCTTGGGGAGGAACTGGGGTTCCAGACTCCCCTGACCGAGCAGATGCAACTGGTGTATCGAGCAGAGGACCCGGAGTCCCGACTGATAGAACACGAGTATTTGCATGTGTTCCGGGGGCGTTATATGGATGATCCGCGCCCCGACCCGGCTGAAGTCGGGGCCTGGCGCTGGACCCCGGTGGGTGCGGTGAGGCGGGGGTTGGTGAAGTCTCCGCATCTCTTTACGCCCTGGTTCCAACTGATCGTCGAGCGGGTTTTGGATGCGGCCGCGGCCGAGTAGCATGAAGGTCATGACACGCACGCTCAGGCTTGCGACCACCGAGCCGATCCAGTTGCTCGATATCACTGCGGACGTGGATGGCCTGTTTCAGTCGGTCGGTCTGCGTGACGGCCTGTTGACGCTGATGTCGCCCCACACCACCGCCCATATCAATCTCAATGAGCATGAGCCGCAGCTGCAGCAAGACATGCTGGATTTTCTTACGCGGTTGGTCGCGCGCGACGGCGACTATCGGCACAACCGCACGCCGGTTGACGGCCGCAACAACGCCCATTCCCATTTGATGGGGCTTCTGATGAACGCCACAGAAACCGTTCCCTTCGCGGACGGGAAACTTTTGCTGGGTGGTTGGCAATCGGTCTTTTTCGTGGAACTGGACGGCCCGCGGGCGCAACGTCAGGTCCATTTGCAGTTTCTCGGCCAATGACCCCGGCGGACTTACCAGGCTTTTTCTGCTGCCGCGATGACTTGGACCTTGCCCAGTACATCGAGCTCGACTACGCCTTTGAGTGCTACGGGGACCCCCGTACCGCCGCTGCTCACCTGTGCAGCGAGCAATCCACCGCCCAGTGGCATCGCATCGGGATCGACGAGGACTACCGGCCGCGCTTCGGGGCAAAGGTTCTTGAACTGCGCGTGGATGGTCAGCGTCCAACCCCGACCTACGCGGCCAGTCGGGACTGCGGGTCCGGCGAGGTTTCCGTCTGTCGTGTAACCATTGCCCATCCCCATGGCAATTTTGGCCCGCGCATACCCAACCTGCTCTCGGCGGTTGCCGGCGAGGGGGTGTTCTTCGTGCCGGGTATCCCAGTGATCAAACTCCTGGACCTGCGGATGCCGGACGGCTTCCTCAGCGCCTTTGCCGGTCCCCGATTTGGTATCGAGGGCATCCGCAATCTGCTCGGCGTCCACGGCCGCCCCATCTTCTTCGGGGTGATCAAGCCCAATATCGGCCTCGCGGCGGAGCCCTTCGCGGAGTTGGGCTATCAGGGTTTGCTTGGCGGACTTGACGTCGCCAAGGACGATGAGATGCTGGCGGACGCACCCTGGTGTCACTTAGAGCGTCGCTCGGCGCTGTTGGGAGAAGCGCGGCGGCGGGCCGAGGCGGTAACCGGGGTCGCCAAGGGCTACATGGCCAACATCACCGATGAAGTCGATCGGCTGATCGATCTGCACGATCGCAGTGTGGCGAACGGTGCCAATATGCTCCTGATCAACGCCCTGCCGGTTGGGTTGAGTGCCGTGCGAATGTTGAGTCGGCACACCGGCGTGCCCTTGGTCGGGCACTTCCCGATGATCGCGGCCCTGAGCCGACTCCCCGGGTATGGAATTCACACGCGGGTGCTCATCAAGCTCCAGCGTCTGGTGGGGCTGGATGCCATCGTCATGCCCGGCTTCGGGGCGCGCATGGGGATGGACGAGTCAGAGGTCTTGGACGGGGTCGCCGCCTGTCTGGCCCCCATGGGGTCTATCGCCCGCAGTCTGCCCATTCCCGGCGGGAGCGACTGGGCGGGCACGCTGGAGGGGGTCTACCACCGGGTCGGCAGCGTCGATTTCGGATTCATCCCAGGGCGGGGAGTCTTTGGCCACCCGATGGGGCCAACCGGCGGAGCGGCGAGCCTGCGCCAGGCCTGGGAGGCGGTCGTCGCCGGCGTTACGATCGAGCAGTACGCGCAGACCCACCAGGAATTGCGGGCAGCCATCGACGCCTTCGGCGGCAAAGGCTGAGTCCTCAAGCCCCCGCAGCGGCCCTGCTGGTACAGGGGGCTTTCCCTTAGGTCTTGGGTGGGGGCGCCTCGCCGTTGCCGGGGGCCGAGACACCGCCCTTGCCTTGGTCCATCGCTCCGGGCCGGCGGCGAAGTCTGGGACTTCCAGAACCAGAGCAGCAGACCGACCACGAACATCAGTTCGATCAGGTCTGACAGGTTATTCCCCAGCATTCCGCCGACACCCTAATCGACGGACACGGCCTGAGGCGACATTGCGGACAGGCCTGGGCGCTGCCAGGCGGCTTGTTGTCTGCGCTGACGGTCGCGCTCCTCCAGCCGCTCGAACAAATCCAAGACACGCGACACGCGGTTCTCGCTTTTCGTCGTATTGGCTGCAACGGTGGGGGGATTGATGGACACGGGCTTGATCGACTGCGACCCGAGTAGCTGCGATAGAGGCTGGGCCCTTACCGCCTCGACCAGAAACAGGGTCTCCGCAAGCGGCGGCAGGGAGGTAGTCCGGCGAGGAAAGGCGGCGGCCAGCACCCGTGGCAGCAACTGCGCCTTGCGGCGGGGAGAAACGACGGCCCTTTGGCGCACGGAATCCCAACCGCGACGACCGACCTCATGACCGATCTCGGCATAGAGGTGACGCGCGGCCCCGATCCCGGCCCGGCAGCGCAGTGGCAGGCCGCCGATCCCTTTATCAGCACGTGCATACAGTCCCTCGGCGGCCTCGAGCAGGCGCGAGACCACGCGCCCCAAGGCCGGGCTCCAGACCGGCTGCGCCAGCCAGGCATCCGCGTCCAGCCCCTCTTCGCGCAGCCACTGGCGCGGCAGGTAAAGGCGGGCGTTGGCCGCGTCTTCCCCCACGTCCCGGGCGATGTTCGACAGTTGCATGGCCACACCCAGGTCACAGGCGCGGGCGATCAGGTCCGGGTCGCGCACGCCCATCAGGAGCGTCATCATGGCCCCCACGGTGGCGGCGACGCGGGCGGAATAGGCATAGACCGACGAGATGTCCTCGTAACGGCGGCCCTCCGCATCCCACGTAAAACCTTCGATCAGGGCATCCAATAGAGTACGGGGAACGGCAAACTGTTGGACCACGTCGGTGAGTGCGCGGTCGGCGGAAATCTGCATAGGACGGCCGGCGTAGACCGCATCGAGGCGCTGCCGCAGCGCAATCACTGCGTCATGGGGGTGGTCGGCGAGATCGATCTCGTCGTCCGCAATGCGGCAGAAGGCATAGAGGGCCGTGGCCGGCTCATAGACCCGTCGCGGCAGCAGCAGGGACGCGGTATAAAAGGAGCGTGAGCCCCCGCAGAGCAGGTCGCGGCAGGCGGCCTGGTCGGCGGGGGTTGAGAAGCGAGGGCTAAGCGAAGGCTGTCGCATCGGGCACCACTGTATCGAGTACACGGGCGGATGAAATGACGCCGGGTACACCGGCGCCGGGATGGGTCCCGGCTCCCACCAGATAGAGGTGACGCACCTCCTCGCTGGCATTGTGGGGACGGAACCAGGCGCTTTGCCAGAGCACGGGCTCCAGGCTGAAGCCGGCGCCCTTGTAAGACAGGAGCCGGTGTTTGAAATCGAGCGGAGTCATCACCTTGGAGGTGACCAGGTTCTCGGACAGCCCCGGCAGCAGGCTCTGCTCCAGATAGGCGCAGACCGCTTGGCGGTAGGGCTCGGCCTGGGTCCTCCAGTCCGTGCCGCTGTCCAGGTGCGGGACCGGGGCCAGGGCGTAGAAGGTATCGCACCCGGGCGGTGCCACGGACGGATCGGTGGCGGTGGGGCGATGCAAGTAGAGGCTGAAGTCCTTCGCCAGCACCTTGTGGCCGAAGATGTCCTTGATCAGTTCCCGGTAGCGTGGGCCCATGAGGATGGTGTGGTGCAACACGTCCGGGTGCTGGCAGCGAGTCCCGAAGTACCAGACAAAGAGTCCGTTGGAGTACTGAGAGTGTTTGATGCGCCAATCGGGCCAGCATCGACGCTTGATCGAGGGCAGGAGGTGCTTGTAGGTCCAGGCCGGGTCCGCATCGGAGACCACGATGTCGGCGGCGATCTCCTCCCCGTTCGTCAGCCGCACCCCGCGGGCGGTGCGCTCGGTGGTCAGGATCTCCGCCACCTCGACGCCGCAGCGGACCTGATTGCCCTGGCCCTCGATCAGACCCACCAAGCCCGTCACAATGGCGCCCGTCCCGCCCATGGTCGAATGCACACCCCACTCTCGTTCGAGGAAGGAAATCAGGGCATAGATCGAGGTGACCGTGAAGGGGTTGCCGCCGATCAGGAGTGGGTGGAAGGACAGGATGGTCCGCATCCGCGAGTCCTTGATATAGGAAGATACCAGGCTGTAGACGCTGCGGTAGCTTTGGAGCTTCAGCATTGGCGGGATGATTCGCACCATATCCATGAAAGAACTGAAGGGTTTGTGGGCGAGTTGCTCGAAGCCCACGCGAAAGATCGCCTCGCTCTTCTTCAAGAAGCGCTCGTAGCCCTCCAGGTCGGCTGGGGCGAAGCGCAGGATCTCCGTACGGATGCGCTGCGGGTCGCCGCTGTAGTCGAAATGCTCGCCGTTGTCGAAGCGGATGCGATAGAAGGGCTCCATCCGCCGCAGTTCGACGTCATCGGCGAAACACTTGCCGCACAGTTCCCACAGCTCATCCAGCAAGAAAGGGGCCGTAATGATGGTGGGGCCCGCGTCGAAGCTGAAGCCGTCCTGGCGGTGGACATAGGCGCGGCCCCCAGGGGCATCCAAGCGTTCCAACACCGTCACCCGATAGCCGCGCGCCCCGAGCCGGACCGCCGCCGCCAAGCCGCCGAAGCCGCCGCCGATGATCACCGCGTAGGGTTTATGCGTTCGCGACTTGGACGTGGCTGGCTGGGCGACGCTCGGGGACGGGACTGTCAACTTAGATGTGCTCTGCTGGGTGTCAAGACTGGCTGACAGTATAACACCGCAGGGCCTGGTGTCGCCTCATCTTGGGCCACTCGATGTCCTGTTCCCAGGCTTCGATCCTCCTCCTGCTCCTGTGGGCGTCGGTGAACCGCGATACCCCAAGCGCCTTGGAATGCGGCCACGTCCACCAGCGGGGAGCGTGCCGCGGGCTGTCCCCCGCTCGCGTCCGCGTTTGCCCCCCATTGCGGCAGGCCTGAGCAAGACCCCATGTTGCACCGGACGAATATTCCGATAGACTGATCCTATGCACGGCTATCGACTCGCTCAACAGGAACTCGCCGAACCGTGCGTCCCCCACCGTGCTGCACTGAACCTCTGCGATGCCTATCGGATCAACGCCGTGTCTTGCTCGGCAAGGGTCGCACACCGACCCCGACTCATCACGAACGCCGGCATTGAGTGGGCCAAAATGGCAGCGAATCCGCGCTGGCCAGTCTCGCTCCCCTGTCGGCCTGACGACCTGGAACTCGACTTTGGCCATTTTTGCAGTCGGTCGCCGGCCCCGCGCGTGACGCCACGGCGGTGCCGACGCGTGCGCTGAGCAGGGGGTTG
>JADNEJ010000203.1 GCA_016292295.1 Candidatus Thiodictyon intracellulare | reverse complement strand
CATCGTCTGCTTGATGGTGCATCGGCTACGTGACCACTGGGCGTCCTTGCCACGCAAGACCCCCTGGTACCTCAAAGCCGCAGGCCACCTTTCCTGACTGCCTGGCACTCGTGCGCCGCACCATCTGGGCCGAGGGGAATGACGCCAACTCGTTCGCGGATCAGGATCAGGGGGTAATTTCCCGCCCCGCCTGAGAGCGCGTGCTCGCGCAACTGGCCGCGACTGCCTGAGCAGCGTCGCGCGGCGTGCCGAGCCGCCGCACCGGGCCGCATAGCAGACCGGACGGGTTGGCTCTGTGGTTCCCCAGAGTCCGCCGCGCGGACCCTGGCCACGCGATTGCCGGGCGCGGCTGGCACGATGATCGGGGTCGCCTAAAATAGCAAAAGTCGAGTTTGAGAGATCGCGCCGCACTGGGGTGCGGCGTTCCCAGTGGCCGGGATGATAATTGAGGTCGACCTGGAGCAGGGGGCGGCGATCATTATAGGAGGGAGAGACGGCGGCCTGGTCCCGCGCTCCCGCAATGATCGTGCGCCTGGCGCAAGTCATTTGCCCCCGCCTGTGGGCCTCGGGACGCAGCGCGCCTAACCCCTCGTGACACCGCTGGAGTGGTGTCACGAGGGGGTGGGGTGAGCCGGGCGGACTTACGATCAAGGCCGTTGGCTCCTATGGCCTTGGGGGCCTGCCACTGGCTCGTAGGGGGCGGGATGGGTTGGCGTCCGCCCCGCATATCCGTGCGGTAGTCCGGCGGTGGCGCGAGACGAGGTTCATTAGTCCCCAGAATGGCGCCCCGCACAGTGCCTGCAATCAACCAGCAACCTTGACGGCGCACTTTTCGGGATCGAGCCGCGCATAGATTTCCCGGCTCAAATAGGCGAGCGCGCCCTCGGAGAGGATGGGTGACTCATCCGGGGCGGTGATGAAGAAGACGTCGTCCACCTCGGCTCCGACGGTGGCGATCTTGGCGTTCTGCAGCCGGATGCCGCAGGTCTGGAAGACCTCGCCGACCTCGGCCAACAGCCCGGGCCGGTCGAGAGTGTTGAGCCGCATGACGGTGCGGCGGTTGGTCTCGTCGACCGCGAAGCTGACTCGGGTCTCGATCGGGAAGTGGCGGTGGCGGCGCGGCAGGCTGCGCGCCACTGTGATACCGCCGCGAGCGTGGGCGCGGAGCTCCGCGGTGAGGGCGTCGCGGATCTCTTCCATGCGGTCTGAGTCATTGACCGGGTGGCCGTCGAGATCCAGCACCTGGTAGGTGTTGACCGCCATGTGGTCGTCGGTGGTCATGACGCGAGCGTCCATGATGCTCAGACCCAGTTGATCCAGGAGCGCGGTGGTGCGGGCGAAGAGGTTGGCGCGGTCAGTGGTGTAGATGAAGATCTCGGTGCCGCCGCGGGCGGTGACCGGGCGGATCATCACGAGCGGCAGTGCGCCGGGTTCGGTGTCCAGGATCAGGCGGGTCTGCCAGGCAATCTCGTCCGGGGAGTTGTGTAGGAAGAAATCCAGGCTGAAGCGGCGCCACAGCCGGGTGCACTCCGCGCGGTCGCTGCCGTAGCGCTGCACCAGCCGCTTGGCCTCGTCCTGTTTCAGGGCGATCAACTCCTCTTGGGCCTGGGGATGGTCTAGCCCGCGCAGCAGGGCGCGCCGGGTGGCGTGGTAGAGCTCGCGCAGCAGGGCGTCGATCCAGCCGTTCCAGCGCTCCGGGTTGGTGGCGCGCGAGTCCGCGACGGTGAGCAGGTAGAGATAGTCGAGCCGGGTCTGCTCGGCGACCATCTCGGCGAAGGACTGGATGACCTCCGGGTCGCTGATGTCCTTGCGCTGGGCGGTCATGGACATCAGCAGATGTTTCTCCACTAGCCAGGCGACCAGGCGGCTGTCGAACTCCGAGAGTCCGTGCAGGTGGCAGAAGTCCCAGGCGTTGCGGGCGCCCAGTTGGGAATGATCCCCGCCGCGGCCCTTGGCGATGTCGTGGAAGAGTCCCGCCAGGTACAGGACCTCCAGCTTGGGGATGCGCAGACTCACCGCGCTGCACAGGGGGAATTCCTCGGCGTGCTCGAGGACGGTGAAGCGGCGCAGGTTGCGTATCAGGGCGAGCGTGTGCTCGTCGACCGTGTACACGTGGAACAGGTCGTACTGCATGCGCCCGACGATGTTGGCGAAGGGCGGGATATAGGCGGCGAGCACCCCGTAACGGTTCATGCGCCGCAGCGAGTGGGTGATGCCCCAGGGCTGGCGCAGGCATTCCATGAAGAGGCTGCGCGCCCGCAGATCCGTGCGAAAGGTGTCGTCGATGCGGTGGCGGTTCTCGCGGATGGAGCGGATGGTGCTGGCGCGCACGCCCGAGAGCTCAGGGTGGGTCTGGAGGATGTAGAAGACCTCGAGCAGGGCGACCGGATAGCGCCGGAACACGGTCGGGCAACTGATCTCCAGATAACCGCTGCGCGACTGGAAACGTTTGTTGATCGGGACCGGGGGGCCGATGTCGTCGTGCAGCAGGATGGCCTCGCGGAAGAGCTGCAGCAGCATTTCGTTCAAGCGGTTGAGTTCCTGCACGGTCCGGTAATATTGCTGCATGAACTGCTCGACCGCGAGGTTGTTCTCCCCGTCGCTGAAGCTGAACTGGCAGGCCATGGTGCGCTGGTAGTCGAACAGCAGCCGGTCCTCGCGCCGCCCAGTGAGTCGATGCAGCGCGAAGCGGATGCGCCACAAGTGGTTCTGGCCCTCGATCAAGGCATGGTATTCGGGCTCGGTGAGAAAGCCCTGAGTCACCAGTTCGTACAGGGTGGCAGCGGCGAAGTGCCGCTTGGCGACCCAGCCGATCATCTGGATGTCGCGCAGGCCCCCGGGGTTTTCCTTGATGTTGGGCTCTAGGTTGTAGGCGGTGTCGCCGTATTTATGCCAGCGCGCCCGCTGCTCTTCGGTCTTGGCGGTGAAGAAGGACTGGCTGTCCCAGACCCGATCCGGGCCGGTGGCCGCGCGCATGCGCTCGAAGAGGGCCGCGTCGCCGGTCAGCAGACGCGCCTCCATCAGGTTGGTCATCACGGTGACGTCGCCCGCCGCCTCGCTGACGCACTCTTCGACGCTGCGCACGCTGTGCCCGACCTGCAGGCCGATGTCCCAGAGGAAGGTCACCAACTGCTCCAGGGGTTCCTTGAGCGCCGCCTCGACCGCGGGCTCGGCCAGGATCAGGATGTCGAGATCGGAGGCCGGCAGCAGCTCTTGACGGCCGTAGCCGCCGACCGCCGCCAGTGCCAGTCCCGCGGGGGTGCCGACATGCCGGCCCCAGACCTCGCGTAGGACCTGGTCGGTGAGATCGCTCAGAGACAGCACCAGCATGGTGACCGGGACCCCTTGGTCGAACTCCTTGAACAGAGCCTCGCGGCCGTCACGCAGCTGTTTGCGATAGAGCGGGATCAGGTCGCGTAGGTTCGGCCGCGCCGCGCCGTCGTCGGCCGGGGCGGCGGTCATGGGCCGGGCGCCGGAGCGCGCTCGTCGGCGCGCAGGGTCAGTACCTCGTGGCCCTCGTCCGTGACCAGGAGCGTGTGCTCCCACTGGGCCGAGAGGCTGTGGTCCTTGGTCACCACGGTCCACCCGTCCGGGAGCAGCTTGATGAAGCGCTTGCCCGCGTTGACCATGGGCTCGATCGTAAAACACATCCCCGGACGCAGGGTGAGTCCCTCCCCGGGCTTGCCGTAGTGCAGGACCTGGGGGTCCTCGTGGAACTCGCGTCCGATCCCGTGCCCACAGTATTCGCGTACCACCGAGTAGCCGTGGGCCTCCACGAATTGCTGGATGGCGTGACCCACGTCGCCCAGGGTGGCGCCGGGGCGCACCGCCGCGATGCCGCGCAACAGGGCGGCCCGCGTGACGCCGACCAGGCGCCTGGCCAGCACCGAGGGCTCGCCGACGAAGAACATCATGCTGGTGTCGCCGTGATAGCCGTCCTTGATCACGGTGATGTCGAGATTGACGATATCGCCGCGCTTCAGCCGCTTGTTGGCGGGGATGCCATGGCAGACAACGTGGTTGACAGAGGTGCAGATCGATTTGGGAAAGCCGCGATAGTTCAGGGGCGCGGGCACGGCGCCCTGCACCTGATCCATATATTCGTGGCAGCGGGCATCCAACTCGTCGGTGGTGACGCCCGGCTGGACGTGTTCGGTGATCATGTCGAGGACGTCGGCTGCCAGGCGCCCGGCGAGGCGCATGCGCTCGATCGCCTCGGGGGTCTTGATTTGCACGCTCATAGGGCCTTTGAATGCGTCCACCTGGTACCCGGATTATTGAGGAAAAACTAGCTATTGGTTCGCGCCATCGTTGCCCGGGCGAAGCCGACCGTGGTATAAAACGCGGCGCGCCGTCACAAACGGGCGCTGACCGGTCCTAAACGATGATACTCCTGTGCGGTCGACCCAAGGGTGTCTCGGTAGGCCGCGCGGGCGGATCAGTTGAAATCAAGCCAGATAATCGTCTACCAAAGCCCTACACAAGCGAAAAACAGTGGTTTTTCGCTTTATTTTTGGGACCGGTCGGGGGGCCTTGGGGTCCCTGATCCCGGCCCTGTTATTACGAGCACCAGCCGCTTTTGCGGCCGGATATTCAACAACTGAAGTTTCATGGTTCTGAAACCCGCGTAGGGCCAAACACACTTGGGGTCGGGAGTTTTCGTAGGGGTTCGCGTGGATCTCCATAAACCCCTCGAAAATCCCCTCACCGCTACCACCCGCCCCTCCGGTGCCCCCTTGGAAAAGCCGGAAATTTCAGCCAACCACACACGCGTCGTCACATGTTGCCGGGTGCCCGCCGGGATTGCTGCCTGGGGGGTTGCTGCATGGGACGCGTGGACGCCTAACCCAGAACACTGAGGAAATGATCATGAGTCAAGTATCCATGCGCCAGATGCTGGAGGCCGGGGTCCATTTCGGCCATCAGACCCGTTACTGGAACCCCAAAATGGGTCCCTTCATCTTCGGGCACCGCAACAAAATCCATATCATCAACCTGGAAAAGACGGTCCCGCTCTTCCAGGATGCCTTGAATTTCATGAGCACTCTGTCCGCCAACGGTGGCAAGGTGCTGTTCGTCGGTACCAAGCGGGCGGCCCGCGATGCCGTCCGCGAGGAGGCCCTACGCTGCGGCATGCCCTTCGTCAGCCACCGCTGGCTAGGCGGCATGCTGACCAATTTCAAGACCATCCGCCAGTCCATCAAGCGGTTGAAGGACCTGGAGGCCATGTTCGAGAGCGGGGGCATCGAGCGTTTCAACAAGAAGGAGGCCCTAGACCTGTCGCGTGAGCGTGACAAGCTGGAGCAAAGCCTTGGCGGTATCAAGGACATGGATGGCCTGCCGGACGCCATGTTCGTGATCGATGTGGGTCACGAGAAGAACGCCGTGACCGAGGCCAACAAGCTCGGCATCCCGGTGGTCGGCGTGGTCGACACCAACAACGACCCGAGCAAGGTCGATTATGTGATCCCCGGTAACGACGACGCCATTCGCGCCGTGCGTCTCTATATCGCCGGTACCGCCGATGCGGTCCTCGAGGGCCGCGACACCGCCGCCGGGATGGTGTCGGGCCGTGAAACCGAGTTCCGCGACGCCCCGGCGAGTCGCGATCAGGCCGCTTCGTAGGTCCGCGGGGGGCCCTGACGCGATCGGTCGGCGGCTTGGTCGCTGACTGGTCCGGTGCCCGGTCCGCGTCAGTCCTCGGGAGCGTCGCCCGCCGTGCGGGCACCACCCATTTTCGCCGCGCCCGGCCTCAGGCCGAGCGCGCCAGCAGTATGAGGAAGTCAGCAATGTCAATTGCAGCGGCGACCGTAAAAGAACTCCGCGAGCGCACCGGCGCAGGCATGATGGAGTGCAAGAAGGCTTTGGTGGAGGCCGCCGGAGACATTGAGGCGGCCATCGACGCCATGCGTAAATCCGGTCAGGCCAAGGCGGCCAAGAAGTCCGGGCGCATTGCGGCCGAGGGGATGGTCGTCATCGAGCTTGCCGCCGACGGCAAGCGCGGCGTCATGGTCGAGATCAACTGCGAGACCGATTTCGTCGCCAAAGATGCCAACTTCCAGGGTTTCGCGGCCAGCGTCGCCAAGACCGCGCTGGTCTGCGACGCGGTAGACGCCGGCGCGCTCCTGGAGCTGCCGCTCGTCGATGACCCCGCGACCACGGTCAACGCGGCCCGCGAGGCACTGATTACCAAGATCGGGGAAAACGTTCAGGTGCGTCGCCTGGTGCGCTTCGACGGCGTCGAGGGAACGCTCTACAGCTATCGCCACGGCGTGCGCATCGGCGTGGTGGTGGAGGTGATCGGCGGGGACGAGACCTTGGGGCGTGATCTGGCCATGCATGTGACGGCGAGCAATCCGGTGTGCGTGAGTGCCGACGAGGTGCCGCCGCAGATGCTGGAGAAGGAGCGTGAGATCTTCCGCGCTCAGGCCCTAGACAGCGGCAAGCCGGCCGCCATCGTCGACAAGATGATCGATGGTCGGGTGCGCAAATTCATGGGGGAGGTTACCCTCTTGAGTCAGGCCTTCGTCAAGGACCCGGAGCAGACGGTCGAGAAGCTCCTGAAGCAGGCCGGTGCCAGGGTGCGGCGCTTCGCCCGGGTCGAGGTCGGCGAGGGCCTGGAGAAGCGTAACGAGAATTTTGCCAAAGAGGTCGCGGCCCTGCACAAGGAGTGATGCCCAATCCCTACGGGCGGGGGCGGCGTCGGTCTGCCCGCGCCCCGACGGTCGTCGTGTATTACCCTGCAGGCCGTGGACCGCATCACCTATCGTTGTGACGAGAAGACCTTATGAGCGCCCCGATCTACCGACGGATTCTGTTGAAGCTCAGTGGCGAGGCGCTGGCGGGCGGCGGCCGCGAGAGTATCGATCCGGACGTCCTCGAAAGATGTGCCGGCGATGTGCGGAACCTGGTGGGCGAAGGGATTCAGGTGGCCCTGGTGATCGGCGGGGGCAACATTTTCCGCGGCGCGGGTCTGGCCGCCCGGGGGCTGGGCCGGGTCACCGGCGATCACATCGGTATGCTGGCGACCCTGATGAATGCGTTGGCCATGCAGGATAGCCTGGAGCGTCTCGAGGTGCCCACGCGGGTCATGTCGGCGCTGTCGGTTGCTTGCGTGTGCGAGGATCATTCCCCGCGGCGTGCGCTGCGGCATCTGAGGCAGGGGCGGGTGGTGATCTTCGCCACCGGCACCGGCAACCCCTTTTTTACTACGGATTCGGCCGCCAGCCTGCGGGCCATCGAGATCGGCGCGGACCTGCTGATCAAGGCGACTAAGGTGGACGGCATCTATTCCAACGATCCCTTGCGCGTCCCGGACGCGACCTTTTATCCCCGAATCAGTTACGATCGCGCCCTGCGCGAGGGCTTGCAGGTCATGGACACTACGGCCATCGTGCTGTGCCGTGACCATGGCATGGCGTTGCGCGTGATGAATATCAACGAGCCGGGGGCCCTGCTGCGTCTGCTGCGCGGTGAAGACGTGGGCTCCCTGGTGGTAAGTGGTGACTGAAGATGATCAATGACATCAAGAAAGACGCGGCGACCCGGATGGCCAAGAGCGTAGAGGCACTGGCCCACGAATTGGCGAAGATACGCACCGGGCGGGCTCATCCCGCACTGCTGGATCACGTCATGGTGTCCTACTATGGCTCGGAGATGCCGATCCGGCAGGTCGCCAACGTCACCGCCGAGGATTCCCGGACGCTCGTCGTGACGCCCTGGGAAAAGGGGATGGTGCAGGCGGTCGAAAAGGCGATCATGCAGTCCGATCTCGGGCTCAACCCGAACACCGCGGGCACCGTGATCCGGGTCCCCATGCCGCCGCTCACCGAGGAGCGGCGCCGGGACCTGATCAAGGTGGCGCGCCATGAGACCGAGCAGGCGCGGGTGGCGTTGCGCAACATCCGCCGGGACGCCAACGCCGAGTTGAAGGACATGGTGAAGGAAAAGATGATCTCCGAGGACGACGAACGCCGCGGTCAGGACATCGTGCAGAAGCTGACGGATCAGTACGTCAAGGAGGTCGACGATGCGCTGGCCGCCAAGGAAACCGACCTGATGTCCATCTGAGGCGCCTCCTGCAGCCGACGCAACACGACGTGGACACGGTATCCCCCGGCAGCGGGGCTCACGATGATCAGCGACGCGTCCCTCAGCATGTCGCCATCATCATGGACGGCAACGGCCGCTGGGCCAATCAGCGCAATCGCGTCCGCACCTGGGGGCACCGTGAGGGCGTCAAGAGTGTGCGCGCGGTGGTGGAGGAGTCGGTGCGCCGCGGGGTCGGGACCCTCACCCTGTTCGCCTTCAGCAGCGAGAACTGGCGCCGCCCGCCTGCTGAGGTCCGTATTCTCATGGACCTCTTCATGAGTACGTTGCGTGGCGAGGTGCGGCGACTCAACGACAACGGCGTGCGCCTGCTTGTGATTGGGGAGCGTAGTGCCTTCAGCGAGAAACTGCAGCGCCGCATCGCCGAAGCGGAGGACCTGACCGCAAACAACAGCTCCCTGAATCTACAGGTGGCGGCCAACTATGGCGGGCGCTGGGATATCACCCAGGCGACCCGGCGAGTCTTGTCCGACGTGGCGGCCCACCGACTCGACCCTAATGCGGTGGATGAAAAGGCCATTGCCGCACGGTTGTCCTTTGCGGATCTCCCCGACCCGGATCTCTTTATCCGCACAGGGGGCGAAAAGCGCCTCAGCAATTTCATCTTGTGGCAGTCGGCCTACGCCGAACTGTATTTCACTAATCTACTCTGGCCCGAGTTCGGCGCCGCCGCCTACGGCCTGGCGCTGGACGACTTCTCTCAGCGCCAGCGTCGTTTCGGACTGACCGGGGAACAGGTGGCGCACCGTGCCGGGGTGGATGACTATGAGCGACGGTAACGCCTTGGTGGCCGCCAACGCGTTGCGCGCGCGCAACGCGACGGCCTTTACCCTCGGGCCCTTGGTGATGGCAGCGGTGCTGTGGTTGCCGACGCTGGGTTTCGCCGTCTTCATCGCCCTGGTGATCCTGGTTGGTGCTTGGGAATGGGGCGGGCTTACCGGCATTGAGGCCCGGGTGGGGCGGGTGGCCTATGTCATCCTGGTTGCCGCGGGGCTGGTGAGCCTCTGGTTCCAGCCCCAGTGGCGGCACGGGCTGATCGCCCTCGGTGGCCTCTGGTGGGCCGTCCAGAGCGTACTCTTGGCGCGCGTGCAGCGCATCGACCTCCGCTCGGCGCCCGACGGCGCGAGTGCGCTGTCGGGACTCCTGGTGCTCTGCGTCTCCTGGGCGGCCCTGGTCCAACTGCACGCCTTTGATCCCGGGGGGGCGGCCCTGGTCGCGCTGCACGGTGTCGTCGCCGCGGGGCCGGCCCTGGTCCTGTTTCTGTTGCTGCTAATCTGGTTCGCCGACTCGGCGGCCTATTTCGCCGGTCGGCGCTGGGGCGGTACCAAACTGGCCCCGGTCTTGAGTCCCGGCAAGACCCGCGCCGGGGTCTATGGGGCGCTGGCGATGGCCAGTGTCGGCGGCCTTGCCTTGGGCTATCTGTTGGCCCCGGGAATCGGCGGCACCGTATCGGCGGTCCTGGTGTGTATCGTGACCGTGCTTATTTCAGTCGCGGGCGACCTCTATGAGAGCCTGCTCAAGCGTCGGCGCGGTGTCAAAGACTCGGGTCAACTGCTGCCCGGACACGGCGGCCTCCTGGACCGCATCGACAGTCTGATCGCGGCGGCGCCATTGTTCGTGCTCGGCCTCACTCTTATTGCGGTGGTAAATCCATGATCGGCGTTGCTGTACTCGGTTCCACCGGCTCCATCGGCCTCAGTACGCTCGACGTGCTGGAGCGCCACCCGGAGCGCTTTCAGGTCGTGGCCTTGACCGCGAACCGCAATGCGCAACTGATGGCGGAGCAGTGTCGCCGCTATCGGCCGGCCGTGGCGGCCATGGCCGATCCCGCGGCCGCCCAGGTGCTGCGCTCCCTGCTTGCGGGCACGCCCGGGGCGCCCGAGGTCCTGGCCGGGATAGAAGGGCTGGAGCAGGTTGCTGCCCTGCCGCAGGCGCCTTATGTGATGGCCGCCATCGTCGGCGCCGCGGGGCTGCGCCCGAGCCTGGTGGCCGCTCGCGCCGGCAAGCGCGTCCTGCTGGCGAATAAGGAGGCCCTGGTGATGGCGGGAGCGCTGTTCATGGACGCGGTGGCGGAGAGCGGCGCCGAATTGTTGCCGATCGATAGTGAACATAACGCTATCTTCCAGTGTCTGCCGACCGGATTTCGCGCCGGTCTGGCGCAGGTCGGCGTGGCGCAGATTCTGCTTACCGCCTCCGGTGGTCCGTTCCGGGATTGGTCCGAGCAGCAGATTGCCGTGGTGACCCCGGAGCAGGCCTGTGCCCATCCGGTCTGGAGCATGGGGCGCAAGATCTCGGTCGATTCGGCCACCCTGATGAACAAGGGGCTGGAGGTGATCGAGGTCTGCTGGCTCTTCGGTACCGGACCGGAACGAATCACCGTGGTGGTCCACCCGCAGAGCACCGTCCATTCCCTGGTCCAATACAAGGACGGGTCGGTGCTGGCCGAGTTGGGCAATCCGGACATGCGCACACCCATTGCGCATGCCCTGGCCTGGCCGGAGCGGTTCGACTCCGGGGTGTCACCGCTGGATCTGGTGGCCCTAGGCCGCCTGGATTTCCAGGCGCCGGACCCGGTGCGTTTCCCCTGCCTGCGACTCGCCTTCGAGGCCGCGCGCGCGAGCGGTTCCGCCCCCCTGGTGTTGAATGCCTCCAACGAGGTCGCCGTGGCCGCCTTTCTGGAGGGTCGGATGGGATTTCCCAGCATCGCCAAGGTGGTGGAGGAGACGCTTGCGTCCTCCCTCGTGCAGACGGTGATCGGTCAGGACCTGGCCTTCCTCATCGATCTGGACCGGCGCGCCCGCGCCACGGCCGAACAGATGATCGCCGCCGGCTCGGTCTAGGGCGCCATGTCAGCACCCTTGTTGGCCGATATCGGTTATTTCCTGGTCGCCCTGGCGATCTTGATCACCGTCCATGAGCTAGGGCATTTCGCGGTCGCGCGGCTGCTCGGCGTCGGGGTCATCCGCTTCTCGGTCGGTTTCGGTCGGCCCTTGCTGCGCTACCAGCGCCGGGCGGATACGACCGAGTACGTGCTGGCCGCTATCCCGCTGGGCGGCTATGTCAAGATGGTCGACGAGCGTGAGGAGGAGGCCCCCCCGGCGCGACTGCATCTGGCCTTCAATCGTCAACCCCTGTGGCGGCGCGCGGCGATCGTCGCGGCCGGGCCGGCATCGAATTTGCTGTTTGCCGTCCTCGCCTATTGGGTCATCTTCATGGCCGGCGAGAGCGGCGTGCGGGCGGTGGTGGCGTCGGTGGAGCCAGACTCGATCGCCGCTCAGGGCGGGTTCCAGATGGGGGACCGATTGCTGCGCGTCGGCGACCGTGAGGCCACCATCTGGGATCATGCGATGTTCGCCTTCATGGCGCAAGCGACCACCAGAGGCAATTTCCGGGTCAGGGTTCGCGACGCTGAAGGGCGCGAGCAGGACCGCCGAGTCGACGGCCAACGGTTGGCCGCACTGCCCGAGGACGCAAGCATCATCGCAGGCCTTGGACTCAACGCGCGGCTCGCCGCAGTGGTCGGTGACCTGATCCCGGATGAGCCCGCGGCGCGCGCCGGTCTGCACTCCGGTGATCGCATTCTGGTTGCGGACGGTGAGCCGGTGCGGGACTGGGTGGATTGGGTGGAGATGGTCCAGGCGCGACCGGGCCAAGAGGTGGTCGTCGCGATCGATCGTGCCGGGGTACCCCTGACCCTGCGGTTGACCCCGCGTGCCTTCGCGAAGGATGGCAAGACGGTCGGGCGCATCGGGGCCGGGGTGCTGCTGGATCGCGTCGAGATCCGCTATGGACCGCTCGCCGCACTGGCTGCGGCGTCCCGCAAGACCCTGGACATGAGCCTGCTTACGGTGCGGGTGATCACGCGGATGCTGGTGGGTCGGGCCTCGGTGGATAATCTCAGCGGTCCTATCACCATGGCCAAGGTCGCGGGCCAAACCGCCAGCGCCGGGTGGGACTCGTTCGTCAAATTCCTGGCCGTTGTCAGTATCAGCCTGGGGGTCTTGAACCTGCTGCCGATCCCGGTCCTGGACGGTGGCCACCTGCTGTTCTTTTTCATCGAATGGATCAAGGGTAATCCACTGTCCGAGTATGTCCAGTTGCAGGGACAAAAAGTCGGGATCGTCCTAATCGCCGCCCTTATGGGTCTGGCCTTCTTCGTGGATCTGTATCGGCTCTTTGGTTAGCGGGTGCCGATCCCGTATACTAGGGCCCTTGGCGACCTGAGGAATCCCCGTCCCGGTGATTCTTCACGTCATGAAGCGAACCTGCCCGGCTGCGGGCAGTGTTCGCATGGTCCCATTTTCTGGCAACTAACAATGGCGGGGCAACCCTGTCCCGCGTTGGTGCCGTGACGTTTTCGGTGCCCTGTAGTCGCTGCCCGGTGGTGGGCGGCGGCTTGACCCTGGGGGAGTAGTCCTTGCACCTAGCATTTGCTGACATCGGCGGCGGTCGGCGTCTGCCCCTCGTTGCCCTCCTGCTTCTGTTCTGCGCCGCGGTGTCGGCGCAGCAGTTTCAGATTGCCGATATCCGGGTCGAGGGCCTGCAGCGCATTGCGCCCGGCACCATCTTCAATTATCTACCGGTGCAGGTCGGCGATACGGTGGGGGACGATGTTACCGGAAATGTTATTCGCGCTCTCTATGAGACGGGCTTTTTCGATGATGTCCGGGTCGAGCAGGAGGGTAACGTCCTGGTCCTGACGGTTCAGGAGCGCCCCTCGATCGCCAAGATCGAATTCGTCGGCAACCAGGACCTCAACGAGACGACCCTGCGCAAGGCGATGGACGATATCGGCCTGAAGGAGGGGCGGGTGTTCAAGCGCTCGGTGCTGGATCGCGTCGAGCAGGAGTTGGAACGTGAGTATTACTCGCGCGGCAAGTACGGCGTGCTGGTGGTCTCTACGGTCTCCCCGCAGGAGCGCAACCGGGTGGCGATCCGCATCGACGTGACCGAGGGTCTCACCGCCCGTATCAAACAGATCAATCTCATCGGGAACAAGGTCTTCGAGACCAAGCAACTGCTCAAGCAGTTTGAACTGGGTACGACCGCCTGGCACTCCTTCTACTCCAAGAACGATCAATACTCCAAGCAGAAGCTGGCGGGCGACCTGGAGCGGCTGCGCTCCTTCTATCTCGATCGCGGCTACATCAAGTTCGACATCAAGTCGACCCAGGTCTCGATCAGTGCCGATAAGAAAGAGATCTACGTGACGGTGGTGCTGGACGAGGGCAGCCCCTATACCATCAGCGACATCAAGTTGGCGGGCGAGTTGGCGGTGCCGGTGGACAAGATATTCCCGCTGATCCAATTGCGCCGGGGTGAGCCGTTCTCGCGCAAGCTGACCACCGAGAGTTCCGAACGCATCTCCAGCCTGCTCGGCGACGAGGGTTATGCCTTCGCCAATATCAATGCGGCTCCAGAGGTCAACGACGCGGCCAAGCAGGTGACGGTCACCTTTTTCGTGGACCCGGGCAAGCGGGTCTATGTCCGGCGCGCCAACATGAAGGGTAACGTGCACACCCGCGACGAGGTGTTGCGGCGCGAGATGCGCCAACTGGAGAGCGGCTGGTTCTCCGCGGCCCTAGTCAAGGAGTCGCGTGAGCGACTCAATCGTCTGGGCTATTTTGACGATGTCACCATGGAGACGCCGACGGTGGCCGGCTCCGCGGATCAGGTGGACGTCAATGTCACGGTCCGGGAGAAGCCCGCGGGTAATCTGATGGCCGGTGTCGGCTACTCCCAGTCCCAGGGTGTGCTGTTCAACGCTAGCATCAATCAGAACAATTTTCTCGGCACCGGCAAACGCGTCTCCTTGGCCTTCAACACCAGCCAGGCCACCACACTCTATTCGCTCAGCTTCCAGAATCCGTATTACACCACCGACGGCATCAGCCGTGGCTTTGAACTGTCGTATCGGGCCACCGACTTCAGTCAGTTGACCAACACCACTTACGCGACCTACACGGCGGATACTGGCATCGCCGGGATCAATTTCGGGTTGCCGATTTCAAAGACCAGCCGCGCCGGCTTTGCCTTGCGCTATCAATATACCAATATCTCATACAATCCGCTAACCGCCATTTTCTACGCACCGCAAGTTTACGCCTTCGTGCAGCAGAACGGCCAGAAATTCAACGATATCATCATGACCGCAAGCTATACCAATGACACGCGCGACAAGGCGGTATTTGCGACCAAGGGCTATTTGCACTCGCTGCACGGCGAGGTCGCGATCCCGGGCAGTGATCTGGAGTACTACCGAGTCGGCTATGAGGGCACCCGCTACATTCCATTGACCAAGCGCTTCGTGCTCTCCGTGTCAACGGAACTAGGCTACGGCGGCGGGTACGGTGACCTGAAAGAGCTGCCGTTTTTCGACAATTACTTCGCGGGCGGACCGCGCTCGGTCCGCGGGTACAAAGCCAACACCCTGGGGCCTCCAGAACTTTCCATAAACTTCAACCCCACGGGCGGTAACGCCAAGATCGTCGGCAGTATCGAGTTGTTGGCCGCGCCGCCGGTGGGCGGCGATCTGGAGAAGACCCTGCGCTTCGGGCTCTTCCTCGATGGGGGCAATGTGTGGGTCACGCAAGATAACCCGCTCGTCTACCCGACTGGATTTAATCTCGCCGAGATGCGCTTCTCGGCCGGGCTCTCCGCTAGTTGGCTGTCGCCGATCGGTGCCTTGTCCATCAGTCTGGGCTTCCCGCTGAACGAGAAGCCGGGCGATGAGACCCAGATCTTCCAGTTCGGGGTCGGTCAGACCTTTTGAGGCCGGGGAACTTGCACGTGAAGCCTTTGCCAGCCGGATTCATCGCCTTGACGCTCCTTGTCTCGCCGGGTGCCCGCGCGGAGAATTACAAGATCGGCGTGGTCGATCCCAACCGCGTGGTGGAACGCTCCCCGCAGTACGAAGCGGCGGGCAAGGCGCTGCAGGTCGAGGTGGAGGAACGTGAACGCAATCTGCGCCAGCAGCAAGAACAGATCACGGTGTTGCAGAGCAAGCTCGAGCGCGATGCGTCCCTGATGAGCGAGAGCGAGATGCAGCGGCTGCAAAACGACATCCGCAGCCGCGCCCGCAAACTCAAGTATGCGCAGGACGAGTTCCAGGAGGACTTTGCCCTGCGCCAAAACGAGTTGCGCACCAAGCTGGGTAAGCAGGTCCAAGAGGTGGTGATCGAACTGGCGAAGGAACTCGGCATCGATCTGGTCATTTCCGATGGCTTGGTCTATTACAGCCCGCGCGTCGATATCTCGGACCTGGTGATCGAGCGGCTGAAGCGGGACTCGGCCACCAAATGAGCAGTTTCGGTCGGGGCGCGGCGAATACGCAGATGGGTGCCACGGTCGGGGGCCTTGACCTCGGGCAACTGGCTACCCTGCTGGGTGAGCCCTATCGCGGGGACCCCCAAACCCGGGTGTCACGGGTCGCCGAGCTGAACGCCGCACAGCCGGACTGCTTGAGCTTCTTAGAGGATCGGAAATACCGCGCCGGTCTCGCCCAGACGTGCGCCGGCGTGGTGATCCTGCGCGAAGCGGACGCGGACGCGGCGCCGGTGCCGGTGGTGATCAGCCGCAACCCTTACCTGAGCTTTGCGCGGGCGGCCCGTTTCCTTTATCCATCCCCGCCGGTCGTGGGTGGCGTGCATCCCGCGGCGGTCGTCGCGCCAGGCGCGGTAATCGACGCCAGCGCCTGGATCGGGCCGACTGCGGTGGTCGAGGTCGGGGCCTGGATCGGTCCGCGGGTCTTCGTCGGCCCGGGGTGCATCATCGGGGAAGGAGTCAGTATCGGTGAGGACAGCCGCCTGGTGGCGCGGGTGACCCTGTGCCGCGGGAGCCTGGTCGGAAAGCGGGCGCTGCTGCACCCCGGGGCCGTAATCGGACGCTCCGGCTTCGGCTTCGCGAAGGATGGCGAGCGCTGGGTGCGTATCCCCCAGGTTGGGCGAGCGGTCTTGGGTGACGACGTCGAGATCGGTTGCAACACCACCGTCGACCGCGGCGCCATCAGTGATACCGTCATCGGTGACGGCGTCAAATTGGACAACCACATCCAGATCGGTCACAACGTACAGATCGGTGAGAATACTGCCATGGCCGCCATGACCGGAATCTCTGGTTCCACCCGGATCGGACGCAATTGCACCATCTCCGGGGCCGTGGGAATGGCCGGACACCTAACGATCGCCGAGGGTGTCCACTTCACCGGGCAGGCGATGGTGACCAGGTCCTTTCCGCAAGCGGGCTCCTACAGCAGCGGAATACCAGCCATGCCCAGCGCGGACTGGCGGCGCAACGTGGCGCGATTTCGACAGCTCGATGAACTGTCGCGCCGACTCAAGAAACTCGAGGCGCGCATCGCAGACTTAGACGTCGCGCCGGCGCAGGAGGACGATTGATGCAGGTATCTCAACCTTACGCGGTGGACCCGAACTGCGGGGAGCCAGCCGCGCCGGTCGAGGGGGTGGATTCGGACCTCATCACCATGGATATCCACAAGGTGCTAAGCCTGTTGCCGCACCGTTATCCCTTCCTGCTGATCGATCGGGTGCTGGAATTCAAGCGCGACGAGCGGTTGGTCGCGCTCAAGAATGTCAGTTATAACGAGCCCTATTTTATCGGACACTTCCCGGTGCGCCCGGTGATGCCCGGGGTCCTGATCATCGAGGCGATGGCCCAGGCGACCGGCATCCTGGCCATGGCCTCGCGCCCGGAGGAGGTGGGCGAGAAGGCACTCTATTACTTCGTCGGTATCGACAAGGCGCGCTTCAAACGTCCGGTCGAGCCCGGTGATCAGTTGATCATGACGGTCGATCTGTTGGCCGTGCGCCGCGGCATCTGGAAGTTCAACGGAGAGGCGCGGGTGGACGACCGCCTGGTGGCGAGTGCCGAGATCATGTGCACCGCCCGGGACTTCAACGCTTGATTCACCCCAGCGCCGTCATCGACCCGGGCGCGCGTCTCGCCGCCGGGGTGGAGATAGGCCCCTTCGCGGTGATCGGTGCGAGGGTGGAGATCGATGAGGGCACGTGGGTCGGACCCCATACCGTGATCCGCGGGCCCACCCGCATCGGGCGGGACAATCGCATTTTTCAGTTTGCCTCGGTGGGTGAGGACCCCCAGGATATGAAGTACGGCGGGGAAGAGACCTGCCTGGAGATCGGCGATCGCAACCAGATTCGCGAATGTGCCACCCTGCACCGCGGGACCATCCAGGATCAGGGCGTCACCCGCATCGGCGACGACAATCTGTTCATGGCCTATACTCATGTGGCCCATGACTGCCGGATCGGCAATCACGTCATCATGGCCAACGCCGCCTCCCTCGGAGGCCATGTGGAGATCCAGGACTGGGCCATCCTCGGCGGCTTCACCATCGTCCATCAGTTTTGCCGGCTTGGCGCCCACAGCTTCTGTGCCATGGGCTCGGCCTTGAGCAAGGACGTGCCGCCCTATGTCACGGTGAGCGGTCAACCAGCGGCACCCCACGGGATCAACAGCGAGGGACTGCGCCGCCGCGGTTTCAGTCCGGCGGCCATCACCGCCATCAAGCGGGCCTACCGTGTGCTCTACCTGGCGGGACTCAAACTGGACGAGGCCCTGGAGCGCATCGGCGGCCTGGCCGCGGAGGCCCAGGAGGTCGCCGCGCTGGCCGCCTTCGTGGCCGAGCGCGGTCGTGGCATCGTGCGCTGATGGTCGGCGCCGGGTTACGCGTCGGCATCGTCGCCAACGAGGCCTCGGGCGATCTCCTGGGTGCCGCCATCGTCGCTGAACTCGCTCGGTTGGTCCCGGGTGTGCACTGCGTCGGGGTGGCTGGACCTCGGATGATGGCCGCCGGTTGCGAGACCCTGTTCCCGCTGGAGCGCTTCTCGGTGATGGGGCTGACTGAGGTGCTCGGTCATCTGCGCGAGCTACTGCGGCTGCGCCGCGAACTCACCGCCTATTTCCGCCGGAGCCGGCCCGAGGTCTTCATCGGCATTGATGCGCCCGATTTTAATCTGGGTCTGGAGCGGCGCCTGCGCGCGGCCGGCATCCGCACTGTGCACGTCGTAAGCCCGACTGTCTGGGCCTGGCGCCCGGGGCGGGTCAAGGATATTCGGCGCGCCGTCGACCTGTTGTTGTGCATCTTTCCGTTCGAGGAGCCGTTCCTGCGCGAACACGGGGTACCGGCCCGCTACGTCGGGCATCCGCTGGCCGACCAGATCCCGTTGCAGGTCGATCGGGCCAAGGCCCGGGCCACCCTGGGGCTGCCCGCGTCCGGTACCCTGATCGCACTACTGCCCGGCAGCCGCCTGGGCGAAATGGAGCGACTGGCGGCGCCGTTCATCGAGACGGCCCTAGCTTGCCTTGCCGTCCGGCCGGGTCTGCGTTTCGTCGTACCCCTGGTCAACCAGCGGCTGCACGCCTTCTTCGTCGCTGCCTTGCAGCGCCTGGCACCGGACCTGCCAGTGGCCCTGGTCGAGGGGCGGGGCCGCGAGGTCATTGCCGCCGCCGATTATGTCCTCACCGCCTCGGGTACGGCGACGCTCGAGACCCTGCTGCTGAAGCGTCCCATGGTGGTTGGCTATCGCGTCCACCCGTTCACCTACTATCTGCTCACACAGTTGCGCCTGGTGAAGGTCCAATACGCGGCCATGGCCAACCTGCTCGCGGGGCGTGAGTTGGCCACGGAGTTTCTCCAGGATCGCTGTCGCGCCGACCTGTTGGCGCCGGCTATCCTGGCCCTGCTGGATGATCCCGCCCGGGTGGCCGCGATCACCGATGAGTACGCCCGCATCCATGCCGGGATGCGCCACGACGCCGCCCATGCGGCGGCGCTGGCGGTGCTCGAACTCATCGGGCGCATGCCGGGATAAAGGGAAAGTAGAGGTGCCGACATGCTCAAGGTCTGTTCATTCAATATCAACGGCATCCGTGCTCGGCCCCACCAGCTGGAGGCGCTGAGGGCGGGCCTCGACCCGGATATCCTAGGCCTCCAGGAGTGCAAGGTGGTCGATGAGGAGTTCCCCCTGGGACAGGTCGAGGGCGTGGGCTATCGTGCCCATTGCCACGGTCAGAAGGGTCACTATGGGGTCGCGCTGCTGAGCAAGACGGAACCGCTGGCGGTGGCCAAGGGGTTCCCGACCGATCCGCAGGACGCCCAGCGACGCGCCATCACCGGGCGCTATGCCTTGCCCGAGGGCGGCGAGGTCACCGTCATCAACGGCTATTTTCCCCAGGGTGAGGGGCGCGACCACCCGGTGAAGTTCCTCGGTAAGGCCGCCTTCTATCGCGACCTAGCGGCCTATCTGCGCGAATTTTTCAGCACCGAACAGAACCTGGTGGTAATGGGTGACATGAACGTGGCTCCCCTGGATCTGGACATCGGGATCGGGGCGGACAACGCCAAACGCTGGCTGCGCGAGGGCAAGTGCAGCTTCCTGCCCGAGGAACGGGAATGGCTCAAGGTCATCACCGACTGGGGCCTATATGATGCCTACCGGGTCCTGCACCCCGCGGTCGATGACCGCTTCAGTTGGTTCGACTACCGCTCCAAGGGCTTCGAGCGCGAACCCCGGCGAGGCCTGCGCATCGACCTGATCCTAGTCAGCGCACCGCTGAAGGAGCGCCTGTGCGAGGCCGGTATCGACCACGCGCTGCGCGCCATGGACCGACCTTCGGATCATTGCCCGGTGTGGGCGAACTTTGATTTGTGAGCGGTCTGGATCGGGCTGGGTGTCCTCGCCAACCGCCTGATCCCCGTGTCCTCGCGGCCCAATTGCCGATCATGACCGCTCATCACCCCATCGGTGTCTTCGACTCCGGCGTCGGCGGTCTCACCGTGCTGGCGGAGATTCGCCGGGAACTGCCCGCCGAGGACCTGCTCTATGTGGCCGACTCCGGTCACGCCCCCTATGGCGACAAGCCGCCGAACCTGATCGAGGCGCGCGCCGTCGCGCTCACCGAGTTCCTGATCTGGCAGGGCGCCAAGGCCGTGGTCGTTGCCTGCAACACCGCCACCGGGGTCGCGGCCCGGCTCTTGCGCAGCCGCTACCCGGTGCCCATCATCGCCATGGAACCGGCGGTCAAACCGGCGGTGGGGCTCACCCGCAGCGGGGTCATCGGCGTGCTTGCCACCCGTGCCACGCTCGCCAGCCACAGCTTCAGTCTCCTGCTGGCGCAGGTCGGCGCCGGGGCTCAGGTCCTGCTCCAGCCCTGTCCCGGGCTGGTGGAGCGGGTCGAGGCCGGGGACCTGGACGGTGACCACACGCGGGCCCTGCTGGCCGACTACCTGCGTCCGCTGCTGGAGCGGGGCGCTGACAGCATCGTGCTCGGGTGTACCCATTACCCCTATCTCAGGCCCCTGATCCTGGACTTGGCTGGTCCCGGGGTGACGGTGCTGGACTCGGGCGTTGCCGTCGCGCGCCAGGTCCGGCGGCGCCTTGAGGCTGGCGCTCTGCTGGCACCCGCTGGGCGCCTCGGCACGGAGCGCTTCTGGACCAGTGGCTGCCCGGTGGCTGGCCTGGGCCTGGTCGCGCGCCTGTGGCAGGCGGCGGTGACGCTGTAGCCGCTGCCGGATGGCGTCTGCCGGGACGCTTGACCGTCTGGTCGGTGACGGCCTTGCGCTCATGGTTGAACCCAAGTTTGCTTGAGGCGTGCCTCTATCGCGCGTATATCTCGGCGAGAATCGATTTTCGGAGATCCCTCAATGTCGCCCTGCCCGAGAGCCGTCCAAGAGTGACGTCGTCCGGCCGATCGGCGGGTAATGACCGACCAGCGGCCCTTGGCAGCGGTCGGTTCTTTTTGGTCCGCGGGCTCAGTGTGAGTAACGATAATGGCAGACGGCGCACAAGGGCCAGACGGTGTCCTGGTCGTTGACGATGACCGGTTCATGCTCAGGTGGATCGGTTCCTTGTTGGTCTGCAACGGCCTGCGCGTGTATACGGCAACCGGGACGACCGAGGCCCTGCGCATTGCCGCGGCGATCCGGCCGGACCTGATCCTGCTCGACCTGCACATGGAGCCCTGCGACGGCTTCGAGATCTGTGCGTGGCACAAGTCCGTCCCCGCCACCGCCGCGATCCCGGTCATCTTCTTCACCGGCGACACCGATAGCGCGACCTTAGTGCGGGCCTTCGGACTCGGCGCCGTGGACTAACCGCTGAGCTGACCGCGTCCAACGAGCGCTTCAAGCGCCTCTCCGCGGAGGCATCGTTGGCTGAGGAGCGCGAGCGCCGACGGCTTGCGCAGGGGCTGCACGACGGGGTCATCCAGCGCTTGGCCCTGGTGCGGGCGCGGATCGGGGCCGGGGCGGCGGTATCGATCGCTGAGATCGACGCCACGCTGGAGTGCATCATCGCCGACTTGCGCAGCCTGATCTTCGACCTGAGCCCGCCAGAACTGCATCTCCTGGGCCTGGAGGCAGCGCTCGGGAGCCTGGTGGAGCGCAGCCGTCGGCACTTCCGGGTCACGCGCGACGTGCGGGTCGAGGTCACCTTGTGCCCGCTGCCCCTCGATGTTGCGGTGCTCGCCTTCTAGGGCAAGCGGGAGCTCACCGCCAACCTGATTCGCCATGCCGACGTGCGCTGCGGGCTAATCCTGGCCGAGCGCGACCGCGACCGCCTGCGGATTTCGGTGGTCGATGACGGGCGGGGTATGGACGAGTCGCGCGTCGGCCGGGGCTTCGGGCTGTTCAGCCTGCGCCAACGTCTGGAGTCCTTCGGCGGCAGCCTGACGGTCGCGCCCCGCTCGCCCGGGGCCTGTATCGTCCTGACCCTTCCGCTCCCAAACCAGGCTCTCGCGACCGACCATGCGGGAGACGAACCATTAAGATCCTGATTGCCGACGACCATACCGTCACGCGCGAGGGGTTGGCCATGCTCCTGTCCAGCCAACCGGACATGCAGGTGGTGGATACCACTGCGGACGGGTGCGATGCGATCGCTCTGGCCACCGAGCAGCGCCCGGACCTGGCTATCCTGGACCTCGGAATGCCGGGCTGCAACGGCATCGAGGCGGCCCAAGAGATCCGCACTCGCTGCCCGGTGACCCGAGTATTGGCCCTCTCCATGCACGCCGATGGGTGCTTCGTGCGGCGTATGGTGGATGCAGGGCCGGCGGCTATGTGCTCAAGACTGCCGGGGCGGAGGCGCTGATCGCGGCGGTCCGTGCAGTCGACGGGGGCGGACGCTGGTTCAGCCCGGGGCTCGGGATCGAGGGTCCGCGCTGCCGGCCGCAAGAGAGCCTCTCCAAGCGCGAGCGCGAGGTCCTGACCCGCCTGGCCGAGGGCCAGCCCATGGCCGAGATCGCCGCTGCTCTGGGGGTCTCGGTCAAGACGGTGGAGACCTACCGCCGCCGCCTGATGGAGAAGCTCAGCATCGAGCACATCACAGGACTGTTGGTCTACGCGCTGCGTCATGGGTATCTGCGGCTCGACGCGCTCACCGGTGTCGATTGATCTGCCGCGAGTCCCAGCGCGGGCCCGGCGCTGACTGCCGACACTGGTCCCGCTCCTGCTCGTCCTGGCGATGGTCCACGCCGCCGCGCTGGAGATCGATCCAGCCGCATGGGGTCTGCTGCTGGTCGATCCCGTCGGGGACTTCAGTTCAGCGGATGCAGCGGCCCGCGTCGGCGAATTCCGGTCCGCGCGCAGTATCTGGGGGCGTTCAGGCTTTACGGCCACGACGCTCTGGCTCCTGATCCCGCTCGGCGCGAGGACCGCCGACCCGGTGCCCGCACTGCTGTGGCTGCCCGACGGCCGGCTGGCTTGTATCGATGCCTGGTCCTTCGCCGCGGACGGGCGGGCCCTCCGTGCCGCTCGCGCGTGTCGGCTATCGTTTCCCGGTCTTCATCCTGAACCCGTCGCCCGGTCAGCCGGTCCTGCGGCTGCGCCTGGGCGTCGGGGAGCCCGCGAACTTCGGCTTGGCCCCGGCGTTCGAGCCGCTCGGGCAAGCGAGACTGCGCCGGGATGCATTGATCATGGGGTTCATCTATGGCGTGATGGCTATCATGCTGATTTTTAAGGCAACCATGCTGCTCGTCATGCGGCACCTGGACCAACTGCTGCTGCGCCTGGGCGTGGTGCTGGTCTTGGCGGACCGGCTGCTGCGCGACGGTTATGCGACTTGGCTGCTCGGCCTGGACCTGCCGTTACGCCCGGCGATCCTGGGTCTCGAGTCCGCTATCCTGGTCTTGGGGGCCGCGATCTATGTCCTGTACCTCAGTCTTCCACGCGACGACCCCGCCGCGCTGCCAGGCTGGAAGGGACTGGGGCTACTGGGGCTTGGCCTGATCCCCCTTGCCCCCTTTCCCGCGCTCGCCCTGCCCTCACTGCTGTCTGGTTATGGGCTGTGGATACTCCTCGCACTGACCGCCGGGCTGCGCTCGTTGCGCATGTTGATCCTGACCGTGGTCATGCTGGCGATGGCGCACCGCATCGATTAGCTGCGCCGAGTTGCGCTGCGCGCCAACCTGGCACTTCAGGCCCATCGGCGCAACCTGGAGCGGACGGTCAGCGAGCGCACCGCCGATCTCGCCGCCGCGGTCACGCGCGCCGAGTGCGCGAACCGCGCCGAGAGCGACTTTCTGGCGCGCATGAGTCACGAGCTGCGCACCCCGCTCAACGCCATCCTGGGCTATACCCAGATCTTCCAGGGCGGCAGGCTTGATCGTGTCCAAGAGGAAGCTCGGGCTATCGTCGAAAGGGCCTGGCGCCACCTGCTGCAGCTCGTTAACGACTTGCTCGACATCGCCCGCATCGAGGCGGATCCGCTCGTGCTGCCGTGCTGCACCAGGAGTCGGTTGAGCTTGCGCCCTTCTTCGACGACCTCATCGCCTCCTTTCGGGTCCAGGCACGGCACCAGAGGCCGACGCTGGAGCTGGTCCTGTGGCAAGGACTGCCTGTATGCACCCTGGCCGACGAGGCGCCGCTGCGTCAATTGCTTGCGAACGCTCGGCTACCGCGGGCCGCGCCGGCTGGTGCTCATGGTCGGCCTTGATCACAAATCCGCCCAAGGCCGGCCAGTTCATGTGGGTTTTCGCGCGCAAGGCCATGTTCTGCAAGGGAGCAGCGACGCCGGGACTGAACAAGGTGGGCGGAATTATGATCAAGGCCCTCGTGGTCGATGACCTTGCGGACAGCCGCTGACGACTTCGACCCCGACCGGCTGGCCGCTGCCCTGGCGGATCTCGCCGGGCGGCTGCGACCGGCGGCGAGCGGCCAGGTGGCCGGAGTTGGGCGGAACGCGAAGCGGTTCCGCCATTGCTGCCCCGCTATGACACCAGCGAGGAGACGGCGCGATTGGCCGTCTGCGGGTGCGGGGTTCTCTTTGCGTCCAGGCGTGCTGCGCGTCCATCGGAAAACAAATACCACTTCAGCGGAGTATAGATATTTGCACATTTGACAAATGAATTTTTTTTCAAAAACATAATGCTGCATTTAATTCGGCTTTAGGGTTATGGTGGCAAACCCCAGCTGGGGTAACTGAATCTGTAAATTGTAAATTAAAACAGCGAGTTAGCGCTAACTTTATGGCATTTGGCTTCAGCCTTGGTCCTATCCATCCAAGGCTGAAGCCTTGGACTCCGGCCCGGGGCGGCTGGAACGATGATTAAGGCCCAGCGCCGCCGCCGTTGGCGCTTGTTTTGGCGTTTTTCTTGAGCTTAGCGACGGCGTGGCCGTCCCGCTCGCCGTCTGGTGCTGGTCGAGCGAGGGGGCGCCGGTGTGCCGGATACGCGAGCCGCGGAAAATCTGCCGCACTTGGCGCAACGACTAACCGGGGGGCGAGGGCTATGATTGAGAAGCGCCGATCAGACGACATCCAGTCGGCACGGCCGGCGGGCGGGCGCGACGCCGCAGCCGCGCGCCCTGCGGTGCCGATAGTGCCGTTCCTGCCGATCGGTAAATCAGAAGAGATCGGTTATGTACTCGCTGAGCTGAGGGTACGGGTTGAGGATCGGTCCTCGGATGACTATGCCGCGTTCCTGGAGGAGTTGCGAATCGACTGTCTTGTCAGCCGGCTGTCCAACGTTGCGCTCATTCCGGGCAAGCGCACCCCGCACGGCTACGACCAACTGCGAGCGGCGATCTGGGTGTGTCACGGGTATCTGCTGCGCCTGATCGCCGACGGCAAGGCTGACGAGGCGATCAAATGGCCAACCGGGTCTTCGATCTGGCGCTGACCCATACGGGAAAGCGCACCTGCTTGCGTTCACTGACGGACGACCCCTTGATTACCCTCGCGCTCCCAACGCCTCCAACAATTTCTGGTGAATTCCGCCGAATCCACCGTTGCTCATGACCAGGACCTGATCCCCGGCCCTCGCCTGCGTCGCTACTTGCGCGACGATGGCGTCCACCGAGCCCAGGATCATTGCCTGCTCGCCCAGCCCGGCGAAGACGGCCGCCGCGTCCCAGCCTAGGTCGGCGGGGGCGTGGACATAGACGAGATCCGCGTCGGCGACCGAGGCGACGAGTTCCGCGTTGTGGACCCCGAGCCTCATGGTGTTGGAGCGCGGCTCCAGCACTGCGAGGATGCGCGCCCGGCCCACCTGACGGCGCAATCCCTGGAGGGTGGTAACGATGGCGGTGGGGTGGTGGGCGAAGTCGTCGAAGACGCGCACGCCTTGGATCTCGCCGCGCAGTTCCATGCGGCGCTTGACCCCTTGGAAGCGCGATAGTGCCTCGATGCCGAGGCCGACAGGGACCCCGGCGTGGCGGGCGGCGGCGAGCACGGCGAGCACGTTGTTGACGTTGTGCAGGCCGGTCTGGCCCCAGTGGACCTGGCCCTGGGGCGAGCCGTCGTGCAGGACCTCGAAGTGAGAACCGTCGGGTTCGATGAGTCGGGCGTCCCAGCCGGTCGCCGGTGCGGCAGACAGGCCGAAGACTTCGCACGGGGTCCAGCAGCCCATGGCCAGGACCTGGTCGAGTGCCGGGTCGGCGGCGGGGTGGATGATAAGCCCGGTGCCCGGCACGGTGCGTACTAGGTGGTGGAACTGGCGCTCGATTTGGGTGAGATCATCGAAGATATCAGCGTGGTCGAACTCCAGGTTGTTCAAGATCACGGTGCGCGGGCCGTAGTGGACGAATTTGGAGCGCTTGTCGAAGAAGGCGGTGTCGTATTCGTCCGCTTCCACGACGAAGAAGGGGGTGGAGCCCAGGCGTGCCGAGACGCCGAAGTCATGCGGGACACCGCCGATCAGAAAGCCCGGGTCGAGCCCGGCGTCCGCCAGGACCCAGGCGAGCATGCTGGCGGTGGTGGTCTTGCCGTGGGTGCCGGCCACGGCCAGCACCCAGCGCCCCTGCAGCAGGTTGGCCTTGAGCCACTCGGGGCCGGAGCAGTAAGGGAGCCCCCGGTCCAGCATGGCCTCTACCGCCGTGATGCCGCGGCGCATGGCGTTGCCGACCACGACCACGTCCGGGGCCGGGTCCAACTGCGCCGCGTCATAGCCCTCCATGAGGGTGATGCCGGCCGCCTCGAGCTGAGTGCTCATCGGCGGATAGACGTTGGCATCGGAGCCGGTGACGCGATGGCCCAGGGCGCGGGCGAGTTGAGCGATCCCGCCCATAAAGGTGCCGCAGATTCCGAGGATGTGCAGGTGCATGTTGTCCTGGTGCTCAGTGTTAAGGATTAAGTCATAAGTTCAAAGCGCGCGCCGGGCTTGGGCTGAGGCCAGCGCGGCAGGGGCCGCAAACCAAGTCTCGCAGCCAATGACTTGATCAGGCACCGCCGAAGAGGACGCTTATCAGGGTAATCACCAGGACCTCGTAGCCGACGGCGACGGCGACTCCCTGCCCCAGGCTGATTCCGAAGGTGTGGCGCACGATGTGGCCGGTCACGAGCAGGTTCCAGACGACCACCAGGAGCAACAGGAAGGCGCCCAGGGCGGCGGCATCGGATTCAGTGCTGCCGGTCGGGTTCAGGGCCAGGGGTCCCAGGGCGGCTAGCCCGATCAGGGCGCCGCTGCCCATCAGGGCGGTGCCGACCTGGGTGAAGCGACCCAGATGCCCGGTCAGCCGCAAGGCGCCGTAGATCAGTCCGAGTTGCAGGGCCAACTCGGCGATCCCCTGGGCCAGGCTGGACAGGATGGGCTGATTGGAGATGAGCCCCACCAGCAGCCCGGCGAGCAGGTCGGCGGCCAGGGCCGCCTGGAACAGGGTCGTGGAGGCGGGTAGGTCTTGAGGTGCCCGGCGCAGCAGGCAAAGGTCGACAAAAAAGCGGATCAGTGCCTGCACTGGAAGGTCCTGCGGCGAATCGGGCTTGCCATGATATACCGCCGGGCCCTGGTTCCGCTCAAGGTGTGTGCCGCCGCCGCATCAAGGTTGCCGCCAAGACCAGGGCCAGGGCGAACCCGATCGTCGGCCAGTTGCCCCACCGCACGAAGGGGGTGGCCCCGGTGCGGGGCTGGACCGGGGCGCTGAAGGTCCCGCGGACGAAGGCCGGCACCCGGCCGAGCACCCGTCCGCGCCAGTCGATGATGGCGGAGATGCCGGTATTGGTGGCGCGCACCAGGTCGCGTCCGGTCTCCAGGGCGCGCATACGCGCCATCTCCAGGTGCTGGTAGGGTGCAAGCGAATCCCCGAACCAGGCGTCGTTGCTGACGCTGATCAGGAACTGTGCCTCCGGCAGGGCTTGCGCGACCTCCTGCGGGAAGATGTCCTCATAACAGATGGAGGCCCCGGCGGTGCGGGCGCCGACCCGCAGGAGGGGGCGCGGCGCCGTACCCAGGCTGAAATCGGACATCGGTATCTCAAACATCTTCACCAGGGGGCCGAGCCATGCCTTGAAGGGCAAGAATTCACCGAAGGGCACCAGGTGGCGCTTGGCGTAGAGGTCCTCCTGACTGCCGATGCTCAGGAGTCCATTGTAATAGTGGCCGTTACCCAGGTCCAGGACCGGGATGCCGAGGACGATCTCCACCCCCTCTAGCCGCGCCTGCGCGGCCAGGGGCTCGATCAGCGGTTCCCGGACTTGATCCAGGAAATCCGGGATGGCCGTCTCTGGCCACAGGATCAGGTCCGAATCCAGGTGTTCCCGGGTCAGGCCTACATAGGCCCTGACGATGTCGGCGCGGGCCTCGGGGTCCCATTTGATCGCTTGTGGGATGTTGGCCTGGACCACGGTGGCCGTGAAGGGCGCGTCGGCCGGCTGGGTCCAGGGCACCTGTTGCAGGGCCGCGCCGCCGAGCCAGAGGATGGCGAGTGCCGCGGTCGCGGCCAGGCGGCCTCGCCCGGGCCAGCGGATCAGCCCCCACAGAAGCCCGCCAGAGATGGCGGTCAGCAGGCTCAGTCCGTAGACGCCGAGGATGGGGGCATAACCGGCCAGGGGGCCCTCGATCTGGGTGTAACCCAGCGTGAGCCAGGGGAAGCCGGTGAAGAGCCAGCCGCGCAGCCATTCACAGAGCACATAGAGCCCCGGCAGCAGCACGGGACCGGTCCAGGACGGGGCCGGCTGAAGGCGCCGGGCGAGCCAGCCGGCCAGTGCGTAGTAGCTCGCCATCCACAGCACGAAGAGCACCATCAGCAGGTCGGCGGCCCAGGAGTCCATATTGCCGTATTGGTTCATGCTGATACGGATCCAGGCGAGCCCGCAGCCCAAGAGGCCCAGGCCGTAGAGCCAGCCGCGCCGCAGGCCGGCTACGGCCGGGCCGGTGGCCAGGGACTCGTTCAACAGGGCCAGTGCGATGACCGCGAGTGGAAAGAGCGAGAAGGGCGCGAAGCCCAGGACCGCGAGCGCGCCGGCCGCGAGTGCGGTCGCCGCGGGCAGGTAGGGCCACGGCCTTGGACCAAGACGGGAGAGACTCGGATGCATCGCAGGGTCGCCTTGGCGCTGAGTGGGGTCGGGCGCCCTTCTAGCAGCCGCGGGCGGTGCGGTCAATCTTGGGTCTGGCAGACTGTCGGACTTAGCGACCGGCGCCACCGCCTGAGGCCATTGGACGGGCTTTTGTCGCAAAAAAGAGACTATTTTCGGCTAGAAACGCAATTTTCCGCGGTGTTCCACTGACTGCAGACGTAATACGGCCATCCGTTTCAGGTTCCACGCCAGGCAAACCAGCGTCCACTCGCCCTGGACGTTGTCCAGTCCACGGGTGAGAAATTGGCGGA